>JAXDGQ010000001.1:0-9980 GCA_034664965.1 Solirubrobacteraceae bacterium
GGTGAAGCGCTCCGCGGACAGCCCTAGCGCGCTCACAGCCGCGCCGCGACGAAGGCGCAGGCGGTCACGACGACCGCCAGCGACAGCGCCGCGAGCGCGCCGTCCAGCGGCGCCAGCAGCCGCGCCAGCGACAGCTCCTCGGTGCGCCCGTCGGGCAGCGTGCGCACGCCCGCGACCGAGCTCGTGCGTCGGCGCAGCTCGCGCGCGGATGAGCTGAGGCGGCGCTGGGCGACGCTCAGCACCATGCACGCCAGCGCGATCAGCACGCCCGGCAGGGCGATGCGGAGCGAGTTGACGAAGTAGCCGGTGAACGCCGGAAACGCCCCCCAGCCAATCGCGAACCACAGGTCGCTGTGCCATCGCCCGCCGGCCCACTCGAGGTTGTACGCCGGCAGGAACAGGCCGCCGAGCGCGACCAGCGGCACGAGCAGCGCCGAGACCGTGATCGCCCCGGCGACGCCGATCGCCAGCGCGCCCAGCAGGCTCACCGCCGCCAGCGCGATCAGCGTGCGGTCGCTCAGGCTCGTGCCCAGCGGGCGGTCGTGAAGCTCGTCCAGCGCGTGCGCCGCCACGCCGACCGCCAGCGCGAAGGCGGCCAGCCCCCACAACAGGCGGTTGACGTACAGGTGCGGCGCGGCCGCCGCGCCGAGCGCGAAGTAGCTCACGTGCCACGCGGTGTATGGCGGGTGCAGCAGCGTCAGCAGGTCGCCTACGCGCCCGCCCCCGAGCGCGTAGAACGCCGGGCGCTCAGGCCCCGCGCGCATCGCCCGTTCCCGCCTGCGGCGCCGCAGTTGGCCCGTCACCGCTACCGGCCCCCATCGCCGCGCCCGACGCATCGACGGTTCCCGCCGCCGGCTGCGCGGCTGGCCCATCGCCTGGTCCGGTGGCCTTGGCGGCCGACATGACGACGCCGCCGCCCAGGCTCATGCGCCGCACGCGCACGTCCGTCAGGCCGGCCTCGCGCCAGTAGCCGGCGATCCGCTCCAGCGGATGGCGCGCGTAGTAGCCGCGGATGCTCGGGCCGAGGAAGCGGCCGACCTCGGCCCACTCGCGCGAAGCCAGGCGCCCGAGCACGGGCAGCCCGACAGCCGTGTAGATGCGCCACGCCGCGCGCGCCGGCAGCATCGGCGGCACGCCGAACTCCAGCGACGCCACGCGGCCGCCCGGCCTGACCACGCGGGCGAGCTCGCGCATCGTCGCGGCCGGGTCATCGACGTAGCGCAGCAGGTAGGTGAAGGTCAGCGCATCGAAGCTACCGTCGGCGAACGGCAGGCGCTCGGCCTGGCCCTCGACGAGCTCCACGCGAGCGTCGCCGTCAAAGCGCGCGCGGGCCGCGGCCAGCATCTGCGCGCTCTGGTCGATGCCGAGGATCGTGCAGTCGCCGCAGCGCGCCAGCAGCTGGGCAACGACCATCCCCGTGCCGGTCGCCACGTCGAGCACGCGCTCGCCGCGCGCCGGCGCGACCGCGTCGACGAGCGCGCGGCGCCAGCGCGGGTCCTGGCCGAAGCTCAGCGCCGCCGAGAGAAAGTCATAGCGGCGGGGCAGGGCGCGGAAGAGCTCCAGCGCCTCGCGCTTGCGCGGGGACCGCAGGCCGCCTGATGCGGCGTCGTCTGCGCCGCTGGAGGGGTTGGAGCTCATGCCGTGCCGATCTGAAAGGCTAACCGGCGTCCGCCGAAGGCACTCCTGCCGGCCGCGCGCGAAACGAGCACCCATCATCAACTCCCCAGCCACCCCAGGACGACCACGAGTAGCGCTGATCACCGGCGCCGGGAGCGGAATCGGCGAGGCGACCGCGCGCCGGCTCGCGCGTGACCCCGGCAGCTCGCTGGTGCTCGTCGCCCGGCGCGCGGAGCGCCTGCAGGCGCTCGCGGCCGAGCTCGGCTCCGAGCGCGTCAGCGTGTTCGCCGTCGACCTGCTCGACGAGGACGCGCCCGAGCGCATTCGCGACCACGTGCTCGAGCGCCACGGACGCCTGGAGCTGCTCGTCAACAACGCCGGCGCCGCCTGGCGCGCGAACTTCGCCGACGGCGGCTACGACAACGTGCGCCGCACCATGGCCATCAACTTCGACGCGCAGGTGCGTCTGACCGAGGCCCTGCTGCCGCTGCTGCGCGAATCGGCGCCGAGCGCCATCGTCAACGTGTCCTCGACCGCAGGTCGCGTCGCCCGCGCCGGTTCCGGCGCCTACAGCGCCTCCAAGTTCGCGCTCGCCGGCTGGTCGGATTCGCTGTGGGCCGAGGAGCGGCCCTACGGCGTGCACGTCGGGCTCGTGCTGCCCGGCTTCATCGCCACCGAGGGCTTCCCCCAGTCCGAGCTGACCGAGAAAGCGCTGACGCGCTGGATCGTCTCCACGCCCGATCGCGCCGCCGAGGCGATCTACCAGGCCGGTGTCGGCCGCCATCCCGAGCGCTACGTGCCGCGCCCCTACGGCATCGTCGCCGCGCTGCGCGTGCTCGCCCCCGGGCTCGTACGCCGCGTGCTCGGCGGCGGCGCCGCAACGGTCATGACGACGACCACCGGCCCGGACATCGCCGCGCGCCAGAACGGCAGCACTCCCGAAGACTAGGCTGGGGCGATCGCCACCCGTGCACTGCTAGCCGGAGCGACCGGCTTCGTCGGCGGGCGCCTCGCCCAGTCGCTGATCGCCTCCGGCGCCTCCGTGCGCTGCCTCGTGCGCGACCCCGCGCGCGCCGGGTCGCTGGAGCGCCTCGGCTGTGAGATCCGCCGCGGCGACGTCACCGACGAGGCCAGCCTGCGCAGCGCCGGCGAGCAGATCGACGTCGCCTACTTCCTCGTCCACGCCATGGCGGGCGGCGCCGGCTTCCACGAGCGCGAGCAGGCCGGCGCCGAGAACTTCGCGCGCATGGCCAAGCGCGAGGGGATCGCGCGCGTGATCTATCTAGGCGGCCTCGGCGACGAGACCGTGTCCGAGCACCTGCGCAGCCGCCATCAGACGGCCATCACGCTCGCCGCCGAGGGACCGCCGCTGACCTACTTCCGCGCCGCCATGGTCGTCGGCGCGCGCAGCGAGTCCTACCGCACGATCCGCCACCTCGTGAAACGCCTGCCCGTGATGATCGCCCCGTCGTGGCTGCGCAAGGCGACGCAGCCGATCGGCATCGACGACGTCGTCGACTACCTGCGCCGCGCACCCGACGTGCCCGACTCGGAGGGCCGCGAGGTGCAGATCGGCGGCCCGGACGTGCTCTCCTACGCCGACATGCTCGACCGCATGGCGCTCGCCATGGGCGTGCGCCCGCGCCCCAGGGTGCCCGTCCCCTTCATCACGCCGCGGCTGTCGGCGCTGTGGCTCGGGCTCGTCACGCCCGTCAACACCAACGTCGCACGCCCGCTCGTCGAGGGGCTGACGACCGAGACGGTCGTCACCGATCCCGGCCCCGCCGAAGCCTTCGACGTCTCCCCCGCCCCATTCGACGAGACGCTGCGCCGCGCGCTGGCCGAGGAGATGCAGGCCGGCGCGGGCGAGTAGGCTGGCCGCCGGTGCCCTGTGACGGCACGAGAACCGAGCTCAGGAGGCGGCGATGATCATCACGACCATGAACGACCTGCCCGGCTATCAGATCGACGAGGTGTTCGGCGAGGTGTTCGGGCTGACCGTGCGCGCGCGAAACGTCGGGGCGCAGATCGGCGCGTCGCTGAAGTCGCTCGTCGGCGGCGAGCTCAAGGGCATGACGAAGATGCTCGCCGAAGGCCGCATGCACGCCCAGGAGCGCCTCGAAGAGGAGGCTTCTGCCAAAGGCGCCGACGCCGTCATCGCCTTCCGCTTCGACACCTCCGAGCTCGGCACCACGTGGACTGAGATCTGCGCCTACGGCACCGCCGTGCGCGCGACCAAGCTCTAGCCCGCGTCCGGCCGGTCGCCGGCGAGGCGCCCGGTGACCCGCCGGGCCCCGGACGGTGCTCTGCGACAATCACGCGCCATGCGCCGGATGCTCATCCTGGCCGGGCTCGGCCTCGCGGTCGGCCTGCTCGCGTCCTGCGGCAAGGGCTCTCTGACGGGCACCGGCGGGCAGGCGGCTAGCTCCGGCGCGACGACGTCGGGCTCGACCTCGCCGCACGGCCAGTCGCCGTCAGCGCGGCGAGCGGTCGCCTTCGCGCACGCTGTCAATTTGACCTCCGACGACGTGCCCGGCTTCACGGCCAGCCAGAAACACAGCGCCAGCTCGGACAGCGAAAAGCAGCTCGAACGTCAGATGCTGCACTGCGCCGGGCTCGGCGGGTCGGCCAAGGCGGTCGCCGAAGAGAGCTCGCAGAGCTTTCGCCTGAAGCATCAGATCATCGACCTGAGCGTCAGCTCGGAAGTCGCCGTCGAGGCCAGCGCCGCGCAGGCACAGAGAAGCCTGTCGGCGATTCGCAGCTCGCACGTGCGCGGGTGCTTCACGCGCTATCTCCAGCAGATCCTCCAGCGCCAGCAGGTAAACGGCGCGACCGCCGGGCCGGTGACGATCCAGTCGGGCACGCCCCCCGCGCCGGGAATGAGCGGCAGCTTCGGCTGGCGGGTAACCGCGACCTTCCTCGTGCGCGGCATCAAGGTGCCGATCTACCTCGACTACCTCGGCTTCGTCGACGGGCCGAGCCAGGTCACGCTGCTCAGCTCCGGGCTGCTGCAGCCGTTCCCCGCCGACGCCCAGCAGCACCTGTTCTCGCTGCTGCTCTCGCGCGCCCGGAGCCACAAGCTGTGAGCGACCCGACTTGGAGCGAGGTCGACCGGATCGTCGAGCGCCAGCTGATCGGCGACGACCACGACCTCGACGCCGCCCTCGCGGCCAACGCCGCCGCCGGCCTGCCGCCGATCGCCGTCACCCCCAGCCAGGGCAAGCTCCTGCACCTGCTCGCGCGCTCGATCGGCGCGCGCTCGATCCTCGAGATCGGCACGCTCGGCGGCTACAGCTCGATCTGGCTGGCGCGCGCGCTGGCGCCGGGCGGTCGCCTGGTGACGCTCGAGGCCGACCCGCGCTACGCCGAGCTCGCCACCGCGAACATCGCCCGTGCCGGCGTCGCCGAGCTCGTCGACGTGCGCGTCGGAAAGGCGCTAGACACCCTGCCGCAGCTCGCCGCCGAGCAGCCCGAGCCATTCGATTTGGTGTTCATCGACGCCGACAAGGTGCACACGCCCGACTACTTCCAGTGGGCGCTGAAACTGACGCATCCCGGCAGCGTGATCGTCGCCGACAACGTCATCCGCGACGGCGCGCTCGCCGATCCCGACAGCAGCGATCCGGCAGTGCTCGGCTCGCGGCGCCTGCACGAGATGCTCGCCGACGACCGATCGGAGATCGGCCAGCGCGTCAGCGCAACGACGATCCAGACGGTCGGCGCCAAGGGCTACGACGGCTTCACCTTCGCGCTCGTCCTCGACGATCGCGGCGCCGGCGAGGGCGCAGGCGCAGTCGCCGGCGAGGGAGACAGGTAGCGCAGGACGTCGACGGCGTCTGCCTCGAGCGCCGCCCTGTCTGCACGCGTGAGGCGCCCGAACGGCTCGAGCTCGACCTTCCCAGCTGCGAGCCTCCAGCCCGCCGCCGCCCTGCCGCCCACCAGCGCGAACGGCCGGAACAGGCCGTTGTCGGTGACCAGCGACCGGTTGGCCCCGACGATCTCCTCGCGCGAGCACCAGCCGAGCAGCAGCGGATCAAAGGCGCCGAGCAGGCGCGGCGGCGGTTCCGCGGCGGCGCGCCTGCGCAGCTTCAGCTCGAGCAGGCCGT
Source organism: Solirubrobacteraceae bacterium (assembly GCA_034664965.1). Classification (GTDB taxonomy): domain Bacteria; phylum Actinomycetota; class Thermoleophilia; order Solirubrobacterales; family Solirubrobacteraceae; genus Palsa-744. The sequence continues at coordinate 5,724 of JAXDGQ010000001.1, forward strand.
CGGGCCGCTCGCACAGCTCGCCGGCGATCGCGCGCAGGCCGGCGCGCGCGTCGCGCAGCGCAAGGCCCGACCACCTCGCCAGGTCGCGGTCGTCGGCCGGGGCGTGGCCTGCCAGGTAGCGGCGCGCCAGCTCCGCCAGCGCCCGCTCGCGCTCGACCGCCGCAGGCGTGTCGAGCCAGTCGGCGACCAGGACGTAGGCCTGCTCTGCGCCGGCCATCGGACCGCGCACCGTCAGGCCGCGCAGCGTCGCCAGCATCAGCAGGTGCACGAGCGCCTGCCCCGCGGTCCGCACCTTCGCCGCCGCGATGCGCTCGCGCAGCTGCGCCCGCGTCAGCGGGCCGTCGGCGGCCAGCGCGCGCTCGATCGCCCGCACGCCGCGCTCGGCCGCGCTCGGCGAGACGCCCTCCTGCGCCAGGCGCCGTGCGTTGCCCGTGATCAGCGGCCGTGTCGTCAACGCGTGCAGCCACGCGTAGTCCTCGCTGCACACCAGGTGCAGCGTGCCGCGGTTCAGCCACGTGATCAGCAGCGAGCGATCGTCGCTCAGCGCACGATCGACGTCCGCCGCGGTCAGCCCGCTGCTGCGCGCGCGAATCGCCAGGCGCGCCCCGCGCGGGTCCTGGCCCTGCACCGCCAGCAGCCGCCGCGTGACCGCCACCGGGTCGCGCGCCGGTTTGCCCGCGAGCAGCTGCGACTGCAGGCGCTCGGCGATGATGGCGCTGGGGCTCACGACAGATCCGCGCGCGGCACCGAAGCGTTGATCGCGCGACGGAGTAGGAGGCTCGGTGCGGGTCGGGAAGCCGCCGCGGGTCCTTGCTCGGTGCCCGTGCAGCCGTCAGGGGCGCCGTGAGCTGTGTGTTGTGTTTTACACGCTGCGATAGCAACCGTATATACGACGTAAATACGATGGCTATCGCTGGTGTTATTTGCGCACACCCGGCCCACGCTGAGTAACTACTATGGCTACCGCTGCCGTCGTTTGCGGATACTCGGCCGACGCTGCGTAACTACTATGGCTACCGCTGGCGTCGTTTGCGGATGCGACTCGGCCTCCGCCCACGCACCGTAACTACGATTGCTATCGCCAGCTCCGCGAGCAACGTCGGCGTGCCGACGTCGAGCGCTAAGCGGCCAGCCGCTGCAGGACCTCGTCGGCGTCGGTCCCGTGCGCGTGCAACGCCCGCTCGAAGACCGTGCCGTAGACCTCCATCACGGCCATCAGCACGTCGACCGTGGTGATGCCCGGGGCGCCCCGGTCGGCGGCGGCGCGCGCGGCATGCTCGGTGACCAGCGCGATCACGTCGCGGTGCTCGGGGTTGACGGCCTCGGCGAAGCGCTCGCCGTCGACGGGCTTTGTCGCGTGTGCGCGCAGCGAGTCCTCGCTGACGCCGAGCGCCTGCAGCACCGCGCCGACCTCGCCGTGCAGGCGCAGCAGGCGCAGCCACCGCTCGGCTTCCTCCTCGGGCGTGCGCGCGAAGGGGATCGCCGTGGCCGCGATGCCGAGGACCATCGCGGCGTCGGGAGCGAGCGTAGGTGCCTTGCTCATCGCAACATCCCTAGGAGGCGCCCACGGCGCTGAGCGCCGCCGCGTGAATGACGTTGTCGGTTTGCCGGAGGATGCGCGGCGGGCCATCGCCGAGGCTGAGCTCGAGCACGGTGCTCTCGCGGCAATCCAGCTCGTCGCGCGCCGAGGCGATGGCGGCAGCAGCCGCGGGGGGCGTCATGCCGGTCTCGCGCAGGAAGCGCTCGGCGCGCCCGCTGGCTATGGAGCTCCCGTCGAGCTCGAGCAGCTCGCGCACGATCGCCGGCGCGCCGGCGCCGTCCTCGACACGCAGCAGGCACGCGGCCATGTCGTCGGGGCGAGAGTCGGTGCGCTGGGCGACGCTGTCGAGCAGCGCCCGGGCGCTCGCCTGGCGCCCGAGGTCGCTCAGGGCGCCGGCCAGCCGCTCGCCGCCGAACAGGTCCTCGCCGATGCGCGCCTCGGTGACGCCGTCGGTGTGGAAGCACAGCCGCGCCGGACCGGGAATGGAGACGACCGTCTCGCGCGTTCCCGTACGCATCCCGGCGCCGATGGGCGGCGCAGAGCACACCGTGGTCAGCTCGATCGCCTCGCTCGCTGCGTCGGCGTCGGCGACCTCCCCGAGCACGACGGGGGGCGGATGACCGGCGCTCGCGTACGTGAGGGTGCGCTCGCGCGGGTGATAGACGGCGGCGACGACCGTCGCGAAGGAGCCGCCGAGCTGGCGCTCGAGCACGTTGCCGGCCGTCTGCAGCGCCTTGCGCGGCGACAGGCCGGCCTCGAGGTAGGCCCTCACGGTGAAGCGGACGAGCGCAGTGTGCGGCAGCGCCTCGCGACCGTGGCCCGAGACGTCCCCGACGATCACCGCCAGGCGTCCGTCGTCGAGGGCGAACACGTCGTAGAAGTCACCGCCCGCGCCCGGTCCGTCGGCGGGACGGTAGGCGACGGAGGTGGCCACGGGACCGAGCCGCTCGGGCGGCACGGGCAGCAGGGCCGCCTGCAGCAGGCCGACGTCCTCGAGCAGCTGGCCGCGCTGGCGCATCAGGCGCCGCGTGCGTACGCCGGACAGGCGCGAGCGCACGGCGAAGGCGAGCGCGAGCGCGATGAGCGCCGCGATCAGGATGCGCACGGGGGTCGGCACGACGCCGACGATCCGCGTGATCGTTTTGACCAGCGCCGGTTGCGCGGCGGAGGCGGCGCCTTGCTTGGGCGCTGAACGCGCGGGGGCGCTCGTCGTGGGGGCGCTCCTGCCCGCCGCAGCAAGCAGCGCCGGCGATCCTGCGACGACCGCTTTCGGCGTGGCCGCCCCACGCGCAGCGGCGCGATGGCGGGCGCCGCGTGCCGCGCGCTGTGGGCGCACACCGGACACCGCCGGGGCCGTGACGGGGGTTGCGGAGATAATCGAGGCCGGTCCGACGCCGGCGGCTGCGCTCGCAGCCGTCGCCGAGAGCGACGCCGCGGCGGCGCTGGGATCGGTCAATGCCGATGAGGCGGCAGTCGCCGCTTCGCCCTTGCCCTTGCCCGTCACGCCCGGCGTGGGGGTCGGTGCTTTGCTTTTTTCTTTGCCGCCTTTGCCGGTTTTTTCTTTGCCTTTGCCTTCTTTGCCTTTTTTCTGTTTGCGCGCGAGCGTTTCGACGCCGCCGGTCGATTCATCGGCGGATACCGCGGCCGCCTGATTTTCCGGCGTGCTCGCGGTTTGGACGCGACCAGCGCCTTGCTGGCGACCGCGCACACGCGTCGCGGGCGCTTGGCGGTCGAGCCTGTGCGATCCCGGTCCGGCCGAGATGCCGTCCCCCGCTGGGGCCGGGGCGCCGGCGCCGGGTCCTGGCGGGGGCGGCCCGAGCGCGGGTTTGCTCGGACGCGCGCGGCGCCCGTGAGCGGCGGGCAGTTCTCCAGGGAGCGGCGCGGGCGAAGGAGCGATGGCTGGGACGGGCGGCGCGCCTTCGGGCGGCGCCGCGCGTTCGGCGTGCTTGGCGCGCGCCGTGACGGAGGCTTCGGTCGATGGGGTCGAGCTGGACGTGGAGCTGGTGCCTTTGGCGGCTTGCGCGGTCGGCAGCGAGCCGAGGCCGAGCACGCAGCAGCCGGCGGCGATGGCGACAGCCACGCGCCGTGATGCTCGCGCGCCTTGCGTCGGTCGGGTTGCGTAACTGGCCATGGGCGGCCCTACGCCTCTCACCCGATCCGCGCGGCGTTTCCTTGGACGTGAGCGAGCGCCTGGTCGAGCTTCGGGTAGATCGCGAACGCGCCGTCCATGCCGGACAGCTCGAAGATCTTCAGCACGTTGGCGTTGACGCAGACGATCGCCATCCGGGCGCCCACGTCGAGGCTCCGGTTGACGCCGACGAGCACGCTGAGCGCCGTCGAGTCCATGAAGCGCACGGCCGTGAGATCCACGACGAGCTGCTTGTAGCCGGCGTCGACGGCGTCGACGAGCGCCCACTTCAGGCTCGGCGCGCGGCCGAGGTCGAGCTCTCCTTCGAGGGCCACCACGCTGGTGCGCTCGTCGGGCTGGCTCTGGATGATCCCGAACGCTCCGGTGAACGGCTCCGGGCTGGATGTGTTGGCGGTGGTCAACATTGCGCTCCTCTGCATTTCACGCTCATACGCAGCTTCGGCCGGCGCCCGGCAGGAGCATTACTGCGACCCTCGCGGATCAAACGTGTGTCCAGTCTGGGACCGGCGAATGATCTGCGTGCGCTGCCAGACTGCAGCGATGGCCGACGACCTGCCGGAGCTGATCG
>JAXDGQ010000002.1:0-7326 GCA_034664965.1 Solirubrobacteraceae bacterium
AACAGATCGAGAACTCGATCATCAACCGTGCCTGGGAGGAGGGCTGGGTCAAGCCCCAGCCTCCGCGAACGGAGACCGGGCAGGCCGTCGCGGTCGTCGGCTCGGGCCCGGCCGGGATGGCTGCCGCCCAGCAGTTGCGCCGGGTCGGCCACAGCGTCACCCTGTTCGAGCGCGATGAGGCGATCGGCGGGCTCGTGCGCTTTGGCGTGCCCGACTTCAAGATCGAAAAGACGGTCGTGCAGCGGCGCGTCGAGCAGCTCGTCGCCGAGGGCGTCGAGCTTCGCTGCGGGATCGACGTCGGCCGCGACGTCAGCGTGGCGGATCTGCGCGGGCGCTTCGACGCGGTCGTGCTGGCGACGGGCTCGCGCGTGCCGCGCGATCTGCCGGTCCCCGGGCGTGAGCTGTGCGGCGTGCATTTCGCGATGGATTACCTGTACCAGCGCAACCGCTTCATCGCGCGCGAGCTCGGCCCGGAGCCGACCACCGCCCAGCCGGCCGCCGAACGCACGATCAGCGCCAAGGACCGCGACGTCGTGGTGATCGGCGGCGGGGACACCGGAGCCGACTGCGTCGGCAACGCGCTGCGTGAGGGCGCCCGCTCGATCACGCAGCTCGAGCTTCTCCCCGAGCCGCCGCCGCGGCGCCCGGACGAGCGCACCCCGTGGCCGGAGTGGCCGCTGAAGTACCGCCTCAGCTACGCGATGGAGGAGGCCAGGGAGGCGGCCGCCGGCGAGCAGGACTACTCGGTCGTGACAACGCGCTTCTCCAGCGACGCCGAGGGCAAGCTCGCCGCGCTGCACATCGCACAGGCCGAGCCGGCGCCGCCGTTCGGACCGGTCCCCGGCACCGAGCGCGAGCTGAAGGCTCAACTGGTGCTGCTGGCGATGGGCTTTCTTCATCCCGAGCAGGAGCTGCTCGACGGGCTCGGCGTGGAGAAGGATCCGCGCGGCAACGTCAAGACTCAGACGCCCTACACGAGCTCGGTCGATGGCGTGTTCGCGGCCGGCGACGCCCGCCGCGGCCAGTCGCTGTTGGTTTGGGCGATCAACGAGGGCCGCCAATGCGCGCGCTTGGTCGACCGCTATCTCGCCGGCCGTCGCACCGGGGCCGCCGGCGGCCCGGGCGCGGCGCCGCACGACGAGGGCCTGGCCGGTCACGCAGACGCCGATCGCGGGCCGGAGGGTCCGCCGGAGCACGTCGGGCCCGGTATTCCAGCCGAGGACTGAGTCGATCGGTCCCCTTCTGCGATGCCTACGTTCTGCCGTCACAACCGCTTCCTGGAGCGCTGCCCGATCTGCAGCAAGTCGCTCCCGGGCGCCTCGCCCGGCGGGGGAGGCGCCGGCGGTGAGCCGCGGCGCAAGACCGCCTCCGGGGCGCGCACGAGCCGACGTGGCGGCGCCGGCGTGCGGGTGCAGCATCAGCAGCGCGCCGCCGAGGACGGCTACAGCTCACCGTTGCTGCCGGGCCTGCGCGCTTCCGCCGACGCGGCGCGCCTGGCCGAGGAGGTCGCGTTCTCCAGCGGCCGGCTGCTCGTCCTGCAGGGGGCGCGCCCGGACCTGCAGCCGCCGGACCTCTACGCGCAGGCGCGGGCGCTCGTCGCGGAGGACCTCGAGCAGGCCACCTGGACGTGCTTGTTGATCGCTTACCTGTGCCCGCTGCAGGGACCCGAGCCGTTCGAGGGGATTCGCCAGGCACTGCAGGTGCCGCGCGGGTCGCTGCACGATCTGTCCGGCGTCGCGCTCGGGCCGCGCACGTCGCACGACCCGGCGCGAGGGGCGCGGACGCTCGACGCCTACCGCCATTGGGTCGCGCAGGCCGGCCGATCGGACGTCGGCCAACAGGCGCTCGCCTTCACCGGCGACCCGAGCTGGAGTCCGCAGCGGCGCTTTGAGCGGCTGTTCGAGCGGATCGCGCTGCCGGGGCTCACGCGCGCCGCCCGCTATGAGCTGCTCGTCCTGCTCGGCGCGCTCGGCGCGTATCAGCTCCGCGCCGACTCGCTGCACCTCTCCGCGCGGGCGCGAGACGCACAGGACCCGGCGACGCTCGCCGCCAAGCGCGTCTTCGCGATCGGCGACCCGCTGCTGCTCGACCGCCGCGCGGCTGCGCTCGCCGAGGCGATCGCCGTGCCCGTCGGGTCGCTGGAGCTGGCCCTGGCCAACTGGGCCGCGGGCGAGCGCGCCACGCTCGGATTCACCCCGGGCGCGTCCGACGACGAAGCTCTCGCCCGCGCGCGGGACGCTCTCGGACTCTGATCCTCCGGCGCACGCCAGGGCGCGATTCCCGCTGCGCCTACGGACCGCACGGCACCGCCGCCCATGGCGCGAAAGTGTCGTCCTCACGGGTGCCTACAGTCCACCTTGTCAGTTGTCTTGCAATCGCCCCGGGAGTCGCGATGCCACTTTGCTTCATCGAGCCACAGGACGCAATCCGAGTTATCGCCGAGTCGGTCGGGCGCGAGGCGCGCCGCCAGCTGGTCGGCGAGGTCGTGCGCGCATGGGTGGATGACATCCCCGAGCCGGAGCTGTCGGTTCACTACGCCAAGGCGATCGCCGATCTCGACGATGACGACCTGCACCTGCTCGCCGCCTGGCACGCCTCGCTGGAGGTCGGCCAGCCGATCCCGAACACCGATTTTCTCGTCGGCGTGTTCCCGAGCCTCGGCGAGAACCGCCGGGAGGCGCTGAAGATCGCCGCGGGCTTTCGTGGCGAGGAAGCCTTCCAGGCCGGCGTCTCCGAGGAGCAGGCGCTCGACACGGTGCTGCCGCGGCTGTCGCGCGATCGCGCGATCGAACTGGCGAACGAGTGCATCCAGCTGTACATGTGGGACCGCCTGGGGTGCGACAACTGACGCGAGTGCACGTTTGGTTGCATGTGCAGGTTTGCGTGCAGATGTGTCGGTTTGCGTAGCGATCTGTAGCTTCTTCGACGGGTTCGAACACTTTTTCTGGTGTCGGAGAGAGGCCCGATGACGTGGCAGGGGCGCCATAACGTGCCCGGAGACGGGTGCCTGGAGAGGCTGGGGGGAAGGACACGTGCATCGAGATCCAATCGCGAGCCCTACCGGCCCGGCGCCGGCGGTGTCGGCCACGCTCGGCTTCGCCGCGCCCACGAAGGGTCGGCGGCGGGGCGCACATGCGCATTCGTCCTCGAGCGAGTCCAGCGGCGCGATCACGCTCGCGCTGATCGGCGGGCCGCGTCTGCTGCGTGAGGCGACGGCGAGTCTGCTGAGCACGCAGGACGGGCTGCGGGTGACTGGGACCTATGAGTCGGCCGCCCACTTCCTCGCCGTCGGCGCCGATGACCCTCCGGCGGTCCTGTTGCTCGATTGCGACGGGGACGATCCGGACAGCTGGCCCCGCACGGTCGACTCGCTGGCATCGGCGGACGTCCGGACGCGGATCGTGATGCTCTGTGAGGAGATGTGCGAGGACGCCGTCAGGTGCGCGATCGAGCACGGGCTGAGCGGCGTGATTCTCAAGAGCTATCCGACGAGCGACGTGCGCGCGGCGATCGAGTACATGGCGACCGGGCGCACGGTGATGCCGGCCGGATGGCAGCGAGCCGCCGCCCGGGCGCTGGACGGAGCTCTCCAGCTGAGCCCCCGGCAGCGTCAAATACTCGCCTTGATCGCCGAGGGCTGTTGCAACGACGCGATCGCCGCCCAGCTGGGGGTCAGCCCGAACACGATCAAGTTCCACATTCGGTCGCTCTACTCGCGCTTGGACGTGCACAATCGGGTCGAGGCCGCGAACCGATACGCGCAGATGAGCCGTGGCGAGGTCTGAGCCGAGGATCGCGATCGTCGGCCCAGCGGGGGCACTCGCCGGCGAGGCGCTCACATGGTTGCTGACGAGCAGCGGAAATCGGGTTATCGGCTCGTTCGCCGACGTCGCGGAGCTCGAGCGTGCCAGGCGCGAGGGGATGCTGGGCCCGCAGGCCATCATCGTGGCCGCGAGCGACTCCGCCAAAGCGAGAGCGATCGCGATCGAGGCAAGGCGGGTCTACCCCCAGCTGAAGATCCTGCTGCTGTGCGCCACAGTGTCGGGCGCTGTCGTTCGCTGCGTGATCGACCAGGGCGTCGACGGTCTGGTCCTGCACTCCGACGGGGCCGCGGAAGTCGCGGAGGCCCTCCGCCATGTCCTGGAGGGTCGCTCGGTCATGCCCGCCGGCTGGCAGGGTGCGTCGCTCCAGCAAAGCGGGGCGCTCGGGGTCTTGAGCGCGCGGGAGCGCGAGGTACTCGAGCTCGCGGCCGCCGGCCTCAGCAATCGGGAGATCGGCGAGCGCCTGATAATCAGCGCCAACACGGTGAAGTTTCATCTGCGCACGATCTACTCGCGGCTCGGCGTGCGCAGCCGCCTCCACGCAACGCAGGTACTGTCACTCTGCGGCGGCGACCCGGTCAGTGCGCACAGCGCCACGCCGCTGCCCAAAAGCTGAGGGCCATCGCGGGTAGCCCGTGCCCACCCGCTCAGGGTGGGAAAAGACTACCCCAGATGATTATTGCGCAGGCCCCAGAGCGTCCATAGCATTCGCGCACATTGCGACATTTGGAACTGTCGCGGCCGCATCGTGCCGGTTGGAACGAGACGGCTCACACTTCATCACTCAAAAAAGGGGGCCGCGCGATGCGACCATTTAGCAGAGGTAGATTGGTCGCGGGACTCGTCTCCGCGGCAGGGGCCGCGATGCTGGCGCTGGGAGTGCTGAGCGGGGGAGCGCTCGCCGCGCCCAACCCAGGGCCGCCCCTCACGTCCAATCCAGATGGGCCCCAGAGCGCGAATATCCCTTATGTAGCGTGGGTTGGTGAGCACGTCCGCCTGGTCGCCTGCGATCCGGCCATCAACGCCGAAGGCAACACCCAGTTTCTCAACTATCAGATCGAGGACTGGTCGGGCTACCAGTTCCAGCCACCGAACCCCGATGGCGACGCCGGCAACAACCTCAATGAAGCGTTCAACCCCGGACCAGCCGCGTTCTTCACGTCCTCCGAGCCGGCGCATGAAGTCCTGTCCGGCGGCGAGCGCCTCGGCCCCGACGGGTGCGTGGCGACAGACTACAAGTCGCTGAACCCGGGGCTCGCACGGATCAGAGTCGTGGTCCGCAACCAGGCCACGAGAGCGATCGTGTTCTCCCACCAGTTCCTCGTGATCTGGCTTACCGCGAATGCCCCGACGCTCCACGAGGCCGGGGTGACCGCCGGCGGAAGCGAAGTGTTCCAGTCCGCCTTGAACTCCTCCGGCAAGAGCAACCTCGCCAGCTACCTCGGCGACCCCTCGGGCGACGGAAACTTCACGCCTACGCCCTTCGCATACGATCCGAGCCACCTCGACAAGGGCCTGGTGCAGATCAGGGTCACGGGAAGCTTCCCGGTCGTCGGAGAATCGCCCCTCTCGAACATCCTCGGATCGTCGTCCTACACGCTGCCAAGCGATTGGGCGACGCTCGCGGGGGTTCTCGCCAGCTCGTCTGAAGAAGACGAACCGCCGGGCTCCGAACCTGCGCTGTGGGACATCCATGGCACGCCCGGCGCCGCGGCCGAAGCCGAAGAGACCAAGGTGGAAGTCGCGGGCGATCCGACCGAAGTCTGCACCTCGGGCAATCCGGGCGTGAACAGCTCGACCGACAACTGCAACGGCGAAGAAGGCGAAAGCCCCCTCACCAGCAAGTTCTCGCGCGTGTTCGGTGACCTCACCTCCGGCGAAACAGCGACGGTCGGCCCCTTCGACCCGCAGGCCGCCAACGAGACCCTGCTGAGCGACGGCCGTCTGAACCAGGACGACGCGCCGATGCCTGCGCTGCGCGTTGACGTCTCGATCGCCAAGAACGAAGGCGGTCTCGGTGGCGTCGGGCAGATCTCTGAAGCGGACAAGGCAATGATCTACAGCCACGACTTCACCGGGAGCTCGGCTGCTCACAACCTGTACAACCCGTACTACGGCGCGTACATCCCCGCGACCGACCGTCCGAACGTCAACGAGGTCTCGGGCGTCGATGGACCGAGTCCTGGCGGAGACTTCCCCGGGTTCCTCAACGAACATCCGGATGCGTATCCCTTCTGGACCTCGGTCAGGAGCGCCAACTACCGCACGTCCAAGAGCACGGGCTGTCTGCGCCGGGAAGACTCTGAGCCGAGCGAATATGTCACCCCCAGCGGCCCGTTGACAGAAACGTTCTACACCGATGAGCGTGGCGAGGCCTACGTGACCTACACCCCGGGCAATCAGTTCTATCTCGAACACCTCGTCTCGTCGGTCGAAGAAGAAGGCAAAATCATCAAGAACGCGGACGGCGGCTGCGACCTGAAAGGTGTCCACGAAAAAGTCATCGGCGAATCCGCCATCTCCGCGAAGGCGGTCTATCCCTACCAGTCCGTCGACTATCCACGGACGGGTGAAAGCCTCACCTCATCGCCGCTGCTCAAGCGCGTGAACTCCCTCTGGGAAAAGGAATTCTTCCAGTTCCCCAAGGGTCCTGGCCTGAGTGAACGCAGCGTGCGGATCGTGGTGGCCAAGGCGCAGGACATCGACGGCTCCCCGTTCGCCGGCGAGACGTTGTGCTTCTTCGCGCAGGGTGGCGGGATCTCGCAATTCACGGGCAAATGGCTGGCGGACCCGAGCCACAAGCTCGGGCGAGTCGAAGAACCGGTGTACGTGGGCGGCTCGGTCGTAGTGCACCCCGTCGGCCAGGAAGGCAAGTTCTGCGAGACCACAAACCAGAACGGTCTGGCGGCGATCGAGGTCACCAACAGCACCGGAGCGCCGGTCGATCTCAACGTCAGCTATCTGCAGGAGAACATCTTCCGCGATCACGACGTGAGCTTTGCGCCCGAAGAGAACCTGAAACCGAAAGAAGAAGTACTGGCAGCGCAGACACCCTCAACGACGACCACGACACAAACGGCGCTGACGACGGTCGCCTCCCTGCCGCTTGCGACGGGAGGCGTCGCAGGCACCGCGGTCGTGAAACCGCTCACGTTGTCGCAGAAGCTGCACGCGGCGCTGAAGGCCTGCAAAAAGAAACCGCGCAAAGCCCGGATCGCATGCGAACGCAAGGCTCGAAAGGCCTACGACGCAAACCGCAAGCAAGCCGCGAAAGCGCCGGTTGCCGCCCAGGCTCCGCCCAAGGTCGGGCTCGGCTGAGCAGGCTTGGTCGGGGCGAGAGGCCAAGCGGTGGCCCTCGCCCCGATCGCCGTGCATGCTCAGCCGGCGCGGCGATCGGGTCCGCAGGCCGGGGCTGCCTGTAGGCCGGTAGGCCACGCAGGTGGCTAGACTCGTGGTATGTCCGAGGTTGCCGCCACGCCGACCGTCGATGATGTGATGGAGGCGC
>JAXDGQ010000003.1:0-17746 GCA_034664965.1 Solirubrobacteraceae bacterium
GGCAGGTCGAAGGCCATCGACAGCCCGGTGGAGCCCTTGGACAGCAGGTAGCGGTAGCGCTCGTTGGACTCCTTCGCCGAGGCGTAGCCGGCGTACTGGCGCATCGTCCAGGTCTGCTTGCGATACATCTCGCGGTGCACGCCGCGGGCGTAGGGGAACTCGCCGGGCTCGCCCAGGTCCAGGTCGGCCGGCAGGTCCGTCTCGGTGTACAGCTCTGAGACCTCGATGCCCGAGTCGGTGAAGCGCCGCGGATCGTCGGGCCCGACGATCGGCGCGACCGTCAGGTGCTCCTCTCTGGAGTCGGTGGAGGACATAACGCAGATGATAAGGACAGGCGGGAAGTCGGCGGCCGGCCGAACGCAGCGACAGCCACGTTTCATGGGCACCGGCCGGACCCGGGTATCCTGCCAGGCCATGTCCACGTGCCTTGTCACCGGCGGCGCCGGCTTTCTCGGATCGCACCTGTGCGACGAGCTGCTCGCGCGCGGCAACCGCGTGATCTGCGTGGACAACTTCGAGACGGGCTCGCTGGCGAACATCGAGCACATCCGCGACCCGGAGAAGTTCTTGCACGTGGGCCTGGACATCATCGAGCCGTACTTCATCGATGAGCCGATCGACTTCGTCTACCACCTCGCCTCGCCGGCGTCGCCGATCGACTACCTGCGCCTGCCGTTGCACACGCTGAAGGTGGGCTCATACGGAACCCACCACACGCTCGGGCTGGCCAAGGCCAAGCGCGCGCGCTTTCTGATCGCCTCGACGAGCGAGGTGTACGGCGACCCGAAGGAGCACCCGCAGCCCGAGACCTACTGGGGGCACGTCAACCCGATCGGCCCGCGCGGGGTGTACGACGAGGCCAAGCGCTACGCGGAGGCGCTGACGATGGCCTACCACCGCCAGCAGGGCGTGGACACGGCGATCGTGCGGATCTTCAACACGTACGGCAGCCGCATGCGCCCGCACGACGGCCGGGCGATCCCGACGTTCCTGCGCCAGGCGCTCGCCAACCGCCCGATGACGGTGTTCGGCGACGGCAGCCAGACGCGCTCGTTCTGCTACGTCTCAGACCTCGTCCGCGGGATCATCGCGCTGGCGGAGTCCGGATATCACGACCCGGTGAACATCGGCAACCCCGACGAGTTCACGCTGCTGGAACTGGCTGAGACGGTCAAGGAACTGACCGGCTCGAACTCGGAGATCATCTACGAGGCACTGCCGGAGGACGACCCCAAGCAGCGCAAGCCGAACATCGCCCTCGCGCAGGAGCTGCTCGGATGGTCGCCGGAGGTCGCGCTGCGCGACGGGCTGGCGCGCACGATCGAGCAGTCGGGCGTCGAGCTGCTGATCGGCGGCGGCTCGGCCTGAGCCGCTCGCCGGCGTGTCGTGAGGCTGTCATGCGACCGCTACATCTGCCAGGCTGAAGCGTTGTGAGCAGTGAGATGGGACCTCGTTCCACCCGAACGGCCGCTCCGCCCATTCCGCGCAAGTCGCACGCGCCGGGACCTGACGGTCCGTCCAGGCCCGGACGTGGAGCATCGCTCGCGCGTCCGGTGACGGCCGAAGCGGTGCTCTCGGAGGCGACCGCGCGCAAGGAGACGGGCGATCGCGACATGCGCCGAAAGCGCCCGCCGGTGCTGTCGTTTCTGCTGCGAATGTCCACCGCGCGCCGCCTGGCGCGCGTCGTGTCGCTGCTGGGGCTTGACTTCGTGGCGGTCGCGCTGGCCATCTTCACCGCGCTGATCCTCAAGGCGGTGGTGTTCGACCACGTGCAGTTTCACGCCGCGCTGCGCGAAACCGAACGCATCTTGCCGTTCGGCTACCTGCTGACGGCACTGCTGTTCGCGCGCTCGGGGCTGTACGCCTCCCGCTCGCTGCGCCCGGGCCTCTCACGGATCGTCGGCTCCTTGTTTCAGGTGGCCTTCGTGGCGCTGCTGTTCGCCGTGGTCAGCGGCGAACACTTCACCAGCTACTACCTCTTCTACGGATCGCTCGCCTTCGCGCTGCTGTACGTGTCGTCGTTGCGCGCCGGCTACGAGTGGCTGACCGGGGCGATCCTGCGCGCGGCCGGCTACCGCCGCCGCGCGGTGCTGGTGGGCACGGGCAGGCACATCTCAGACGTCGCTCACGCGCTCAGCGACGCGCCGCACTCGCCGATCGAGGTCGTCGGCTTCCTCGCGCCCAACGCGCTGGCGGGCAACGGGCTCAAGGCGCTCGGCACGCTGGCAGACCTGGACAGGGTGCTCGGCTCAGAACGGATCGACGAGGTGATAATCGCCGACCCCGCGTTCCCGCAGGTGGACGCGGTGGAGCTCGTCGACCAGTGCCACCAGCGCGGCGTGCGCGTGCGCCTGGCACCGTCGACGATGGAGATCCTGATCCACCGCGCCGAGTTCGTGCCGGGCCAGTCGGTGCCGCTGTTCGAGCTCGGTCCGCCGGTGTTCGAGGGCGTGGACTTCGCGCTGAAGCGCGCCTTCGACCTGATCGGCGCGACGTTGCTGCTGGCGCTCCTGAGCCCGCTGCTGATCGCACTCGCGCTCGCCGTGCGCATCTCCTCGCACGGGCCGATCCTCTACCGCTCGACGCGACGCGGCATCGGCCAGCGCCCGTTCCCGTGCCTGAAGTTCCGCACGATGCACACCGACGCCGAGGAGCGCCAAGCCGACCTGGAAGAGCTCAACGAGGCCACCGGGGCGCTGTTCAAGATCCGCGAGGACCCGCGGCTGACGCGGGTCGGCAGCTTCCTGCGGCGCTTCTCGCTGGACGAGCTGCCGCAGCTGATCAACGTGCTGCGCGGAGAGATGTCGCTGGTCGGACCGCGCCCGCTGCCCCAGCGCGACTACGAAATGCTCGAGGACTGGCACCGCAAGCGCTATCTGGTCCTGCCGGGGATCACCGGGCTGTGGCAGGTCTCGGGACGCTCGGAGCTGGACTTCGACGACCTCGTGCACCTCGACTTCATCTATCTCGAGCACTGGTCGCTGGCGCTCGATCTGACGATCCTGCTGAAGACGATCCCCGCCGTGATCTTGCGGCGCGGCGCCTACTGACCGACCGCCGCCGGCGGCCACGTCGCGGCGGATGCCCGGCTCGCGCCGCGGCCGCGGCGCCTACTACGTGCCGGTGAGCGCCTGCTCGGGCCCGGCGGAGGCGCGCCCGCGCAGGCGGGGATGAGCGGTGCGGGGGCGGTCGGCCTGCGCGAGCGCGCGCTCGTACACGCGCCAGGTCGCTCGGGCGGCGTCCTGCCACGACCACGCCGGCGGCGGCGGCGCGGGACGGTCGATCGCTTCGGCCGCGGCGATCAGCGCCGGCAGGTCGCCGCCCGGCACGAAGGTGGCGCGCTGGTCGAGCACCTCGCGCAGGGCGGGAGCCTCGCAGGCGACGACAGGCGTGCCGCAGGCGAGCGCCTCGACGGCCGGCAGGCCGAACCCCTCCTCCTGGGAGGCGACGACGAGCGCATGCGCGCCGCTGTACAGCGCGGCGAGGTGGTCGTCTGTGACGTGGCCGGTCAGGATCACGTCCGGCAGCTCGTGCGCCCAGGCGCTGGTCTGGCCGATGAGCACGAGCGGCAGCGCACGCGGGGCGGCGGCGAGCTTTGCGACCTGCTTTCCCGGATCGGGATGCTGCAGCTCGCCGACCCACAGGAGGTAGCGCTCGGGCAGGTCAAAGCGAGCTCGCGCCCGCGCGATCTCATCGGCGCTGCGCGGATACATGCACCCGGCCGGCGCCTGGTGGATCACGTCGATCTGCTCGCGCTCGATGCCCAGGCGCTCGAGCGCGTCGTTCGCGAGCGCCCGCGTGGGCACGATCACCCTCACCGCGCGCTGCACGGCGAGCTCGCGCAGGCGCATTCGCGTGCCCGTGCGCAGGAGCTCCGAGCGGCGCTTGAGCGCTGACAGGTCGTGCAGCGTGACGACCATCGGGCACGGGCTGTGCAGCAGCGCGCCTTTCATCCACGGCGCGTGAAAGACGTCAGCGCGCAGCGGGTGCGCGGTCTCGACGATCTGCGCATCGGCATCCGCGGTCTCGCGCAGGGCCGCCAGCAGGCAGCGCGAGTAGCGCCCGACGCCCTGGGGGTCGTTCACGGGGCGGCTGTCGAAAGCTACGTTCACGACCCGCCGTTCTCCCGCTCCCCGAGCACGCGGTCAAGATATTGCTTCGCGCAGCTATGCGTAGCAATGACGGCTAACTTGCGAGCGCTTGCACGGGCGTGCGACCGCGCCCGTCGGCGTGGCTCTAGATTGCCGTGCAGATGGCCTCGCGCAGCTACTACGAACGCGTGTGGCAGGCGGTGCCGCCGGGCTCGCAGCCGGCCGATCTCTCGCTGCGCCGCGCGTTCATGCTCGACGGCCTGCGCGCGGCAGCGACGCAGCCCGGCGCCGGCCAGCCGCTGCGCGTGCTCGACGTCGGCTGCGGCGAAGCTCAGCTGACCGCGCAGGCGGCGCAGGCAGGATTTGCCGTCGTCGGCATCGACGTCGCGGAGGAGCCGCTGCGCCGCGCGCGCGAGCGCCACGCCGGCCTGGATCTGCGCCTGGTCGACGCGGAGGTGCAATGGCCGCTGGCGGACGCGAGCTTCGACGCGGTGTGGGCGGGCGAGACGATCGAGCACGTCGCCGACACCGCGACGTGGCTCTCGCAGGTGCGCCGCGTGCTGCGCTCGGGCGGCAGCCTGCTGGTGAGCACGCCGGCGCACGGGCGCCTGGCGATGCTCGCGATGGCGCTGTCGGCGCGGCGCATGGACGAGCACTTCGACCCGCGCGCCGATCATCTGCGCTTCTACACGCGCCGCACGCTCGCGGGCCTGCTCGCCGACTTCGGCTTCGAGGCCATCGACGTGCGCGGCGCCGGCGGGCTGCCGTGGGCGCGGCGGGTGCTGCTCGCGTCGGCGCTGCGCTCGCGCTTCTAGCGCTCGCCCCGCTCGGGCTGCGGGCGAGGCCCCTAGGGCTTGCCCGCCGCGCGCTGTTTGGCGGCTCGTTGTGCGCCGCGGTGGCGCGCCCGGCGTGCCTTGGCCGCGCGCCGTGCCTTGGCCTTGGCGGCGTTTTCCTGCGCGCTTGCTGCACGCAGCGCCTGCACGTAGTCGTTCTGAGTCGCGATCGCCTGGGGGCTGCCCGCGGCGATCGCCTCCGGCGCCACCGACTCGGGGTTGAGATAGATGGCGGCTTCCAGCTCGTGCACCGCGGCGGTCGGGTTGCGCGTGAGGTCGTACTCGCCCAGCGTCAGCCACGTTTGCGGGTTGGAAGGCTGCAGGCGCACCGCACGCTCCAGCGTCTTGCGCGCGGCCGACGGCGTGCCGGCGGCCTGCTGCACCGCCGAGAGCGTGAACAGCCCCTGCGCGGACAGCGGGTCGCGCGAAACGGCGGTGTGCGCTGAGGCGAGCGCCGCGCGGGGATTGCCCGCCAGCTTCGCGAGCGCCTGCTGTGACGCGTCGGCGGAGCGCTGGGGCTGCCACTGCGCCCACACTGCCAGCAGCGCGCCGGCGACGATCGTCGCCGCCACGCTCATGCGCAGCGGCCCGAGCGCAGCGGGGGTCAGGCGCGCGCGAATGTCCGACAGGCGCGCCGCTCCCCGCCGCCGCTCCCCGCCGCCGCGAGCGACAGACCCGGCCGGCGAAGCCGCGAGCGTCGCGCTCGCGGCCGGCAGGTCCGCGCTCGTGCTCGCGCCCTCGCCCGGCACGGTCGCGCTCAGCGGCCCGCGGCCGGCCAGCCAGCCGGCGCAGAGCAGCGCGACGCACGCGTTGCCCGGCACGTACCACGTCCAGTCGGCCAGCGAGTGGATGCCGAAGACGACGACCAGGCAGAGCATGCTGAGCATCGCCACGCGCTCGGCCGTGTACGGCGCTGGTCGGCCGCCGACGGTCAGGCGCCTCCAGGCGGGATAGCCGCCGCTGCCGGGCCGATCCAGCCAGCCGCGCAGCGTGGCCCAAGTCGTCCAGCGCCGGTTGAACGGATGCGTGCTGCGCCCGGCCGCGGCCATCCAGACGAGCAGCAGCACGAGCGTCAGCGCCAGTCCGGCGATGCCGAGGTCGGCGAGCGTCTGCACGAGGTAACCGTGGGCGTGGCGGACGTCGAGCGTCTCGGTGCGATAGCGCAGGCGCGCCGTGGCGTAGCCTTCCGCGCCGGCGCCGAGCGCCGGGTGCGCCTGGAACACCTTCAGCGCCTCGTTCCAATAGCGCGCGCGCACGCTGCCGACGGCGGTCAGGCGCCCCGGGGTGTTCGACGGCACCGCGGCGTGCGGATCGGTCAGCGAGTGCACGCCGTGGGAGATGCTGCCGGTGAAGCCGCGGTGGCTGGCCGCGAGCGCCCCGGCGCCGGCCAGGATCACGACAGCGAGCAGGCTCAGCAGGAGCCCGCCCGCCCTGCGGCGGCTGATGATCGACGGCGCGTTGCGCCCGGTCCAGAAGCCGAACGCCAGGCCGACGAGCGTCAGCAGCACGAGCATCACTGCGATCAGCGCGCCGAGCCGATGTCCGGCGCTCGTGCGCGCCGCCAGTTCCACGTTGTCGGTGTTCAGCGCGTGCGTGGAGAAG
Source organism: Solirubrobacteraceae bacterium (assembly GCA_034664965.1). Lineage (GTDB taxonomy): Bacteria > Actinomycetota > Thermoleophilia > Solirubrobacterales > Solirubrobacteraceae > Palsa-744. The sequence goes on from JAXDGQ010000003.1 coordinate 6,527, forward strand.
TCCCAGGCGACCACGGCGCCCGCCAGCACGGCGCCGCTGATCAGGATCGCCGCGCCGCGCAGGCGCAGCGGCACGATGCAGAACCAGAGCACCAGGCCGAGCACCAGCGCGACGAGCGCGCCACGGGAGTACGCGAGCATCACCGTCAGCAGCATCAGCCCCATCGCCGGGTAGGCCAGCGCGCTGAGCAGCGCGTGGCCGGCCCGGCGCGCGCCCAGCCACATGCAGCCGATCGCGCCCATCGCCGCGGTCAGGCCGATCGCGTTCCAGTAGCTGTAGGGGGCGCGCAGGCGCGAGTAGATATCGCCGGCGTCCAGCTGGTCTGGGAAGACCTTCGTCAGCAGCGCGTAGCCGCACACCACGACCGCCGCCAGCACGATGCCGCCGAGCACCGCCGGCCAGCGGCCCGGCACCGTGCGGGCGAGCACGATGGCCAGGCCGAACACGCCGCAGTAGGCGAGCATGCGCCCGGCGTCCTTGAAGCTGTCGTCGGGCTGCACCGACCAGACGACCGACAGCGCCGTCAACGCCGTGAAGGCGACCAGCAGCCCGAGCGGCCACGCCCCGTAGGCGCGCGCGCGGCCCGGGCCGAGCAGCACGGCGGCCGCGGCGATCGCGCCCGAGCCGAGGGTGAGGGCGATCTCCACCGTCGTCATGTCGGCGAGGTTCAGCCCGCCGCCGGCGACGAACGCGACGAAGCAGAGCACGCCGGCGATCAGCAGCGTCGGCCACCAGGCGTCGCCGCGGGCGAGCCAGCGCTCGCGCGCGGCGCTGGAACCCCGGCGGGAGCGCCCGCCCGCGCTGGCCTGCAGCGATTCGCCGGGCGCCGGCGACCCGGCGCCCGCGCTGCGCGCGCCTGGCGCCGCAGCCGAGGGAGGGGCGCGATGCTCAGCCGGAGCGGTGGGCACGCACGCTCCTTCCGATCGCGCGGCCGCCGAGCGCGAGCGCGCAGGCGAGCAGGAAGGCGAGCAAGGCGAGCAGCGGGTCGGGCAGCGAGCTGAACGCGGAGGAGATGTTCGCGTGCACGACGCCCGGGTGCACGATCTGGCCGCCGACGCTCAGCGGCTTGGCACCGGACTTCGCCACGTTGTTCAGCGTGTTGCGCTCCGACGGCGTCAGTGCAGTCGCGACGGCGGGCGCGCCTGCACCCGAGCCCCCGCCACCGCCGGCGGCCGCCAGCTGTGCGCGCCGGATCAGGTTTGCGCAGTCGGAATACTCTTCGACTTCCGTCGGCAGCTCCTGCAGGGCGCGGCGGTAGTCCTGCTGGCTGAAGCCGCCCAGGCTCTGCCCGTGGGTGCAGCGTTCGATGATCTTCGTGCCGGTGTCGGCGCCCGCCGCCGGTGGGAGGAAGGCGAGCGAAGCCAGTGCGACGACCACGGCCAGGGCGGTGGCGCGGCTCTTAGGCAGGGCGATTCTCATAGTGCAGCGACGCAACGCTACCAACGCCCGCGGGAGAGGCCGAGGCTTGTCAGGGCTTCGCCGAAGCCGCGCGCCCAGGCGTCGTGGCTGTACGCGCGCACGTCCTGCGCCGCCTGCCGGCCGAGCGCTGCGCGCATTCGCGCGTCGCCGGCCAGGCGCCGGATCGCCCCCGCCAATGCCCCGCTGTCGCCGGCCGCAACGACCAGGCCGTTGGCGCCATTGCGCACGAGGCCGCCCGCGGCCGCGCCGACGGCGTCCGAGGCGATCACCGCCAGCCCGCGGTTCATCGCCTCGTTGACGACCAGGCCCCACGGCTCGCGAAAGGTGCGCGTGGGAATCGACGGGACGACCAGCACGTCGCAAGCGGCATAGACGTCGCGCAGCTGCTGCGGCTCGACCGCGTCCAGCGAGACGATCCCCGCATCGCCCTCGCGGCGTAGGCGAGCCGGCGCGAAGGCCGTCGTGCCGGAGCCGGTCCCGACGAGCACCAGGGCGTTGGCCGCTACAGGCAGCTCGGCCAGGCGCCAGGCCTCGATCAGCACCGCCAGGCCCTTCTCGCGCGCGTTGCGACCGACGAACAGAAAACGCGTATCAGCGCCAGCCGGCCAGTCCGGCGCGCTCGGCGCCGCGATCGCGGGCGCACCCCAGAACTCGTTGTCGACCGACTGCGCCGCCACGAACACGTTGCCTGCGCCGCGCGCGCCGACGTAGGCGTTGACGTGAGGCCCGTATGTGACGACGGCGTCGGCTGAGCGGTACAAGCGCCGCAGCGCCAGGTAGCTGAGCGCGTGCGCGGCGCTGCGCGGGTGCGCCCACAGCGACGCCCAGAGGATCAGCGGCACCCCTGCGCGCCGCGCGCCCGCCCACGTCGCCAGCGGCGCCAGGCGCCCGCCGGTCGGGCAGACGACCGCGCGATAGTCGCCGCTGCTCGCCAGCGCCAACAGCTCGCGCGGGCGCACGTGTCGGTGGGGAAAGGGCATCTGCCGCTCAAACCCCGCGCCGCCGTGCTTGTAGCGGCCGCCGAACAGCGCCAGCTCGATGCCCTCGCGCTCGTGCAGGCGCGCGAGCGCACCCACGCGGTAGGCGGGCGCGTGCCCGGTGACGAACAGCAGCGGCTTCACCGCAGCGCGTGCTCGTAGGCCGCCAGCGTCTGCTCCCCGCATCGCTGCCACGTGAAGTTCGCGAGCACCGTCGCGCGCGCCCGCTGGCGCGCCTCGCGCAGCCGCTGCGGATCGGACAGCAGCTCGTCGATGCGCTGCGTCAGACGCTCGATGTCGCCGGGCGGCACGAGCACCATGCCGTCGCCCGCCGCCGCGATCTCCTCGGGGCCCGGCTCGCCACGGCAGCCAATCGCCGGCACGCCGCCGGCCATCGCCTCGACGTATGCCACGCCGAACGCCTCCTCCGTCGAGGGCATCACGAACAAGGTGCACCCGCGCGCGCGCTCGATCGCCTCGGCCGGGGCGAGCTGGCCGTGGAAGTCGACGCGCTCGCTCACGCCCAGGCGCGCGGCCAGCTCCGCGAGCGCCGTGCGCTCGGGACCGTCGCCGACGATCGCGTAGCGCAGCGTCGGGTGGCGCGGCGTCAGGACGGCGAGCGCGCGCAGCACGTCACCGTGGCGCTTGCGCGCGACCAGATGCGCGACCGTCACCAGCGTCGGCGCCACGCCGCGCGCCGCCGGCCGCGCGCCCGTGGGGACGTCGGTGCCGAGATGCACCACGCGCGTCTCGCGCGCGCCGTGCGCGCGCGACAGCTCGGCGATGCCGGCGCTGTTGGCGAGCACCAGCCGCGCCTGCGCGAGCGTCCGGCGCACCGTCTCGCCGCCGGCGCGCACGCGGCCCGCCGTGTACAGCACGTCGCCGCCGTGCACCGAGACGACCAGCGGCGCGTGCGCACCGAGCCGCTTTGGCATGCGGCGCACGGCGTCCCCCGACGGCACGGCGTTGTGGGCGTGCACGAGATCGAACGCGAAGGAGCGGCGCAAACGCGCCATCGCAAGCCCCAGCGGCACCGCCGCCCACGCCCCCCACGAGGCGTATGAGCGGTCGCGCTCGGGCGAGACATAGGGCACATAGGCGATCGACAGCCCGTCGCGCGTCTGCGCACGCGGCTCGCGCGCCCGCTCGGCCAGCGCGCTCGCGACGGCGTGCGGGCCGCCTGCCAGCGACGAGCGCGGCGGGATCAGGCGGTGCAGCACCAGCACGCGCACCTCGGCCCCCGCGTCGCGCGCCGCCAGCGCCTGGCGATGAGCCCACACCCCCATCACCGGGTCGCGGCGGCTCGGGTAGAACTCAGCTACGACGAGAACCTTCACCAGCGGCGGTGCGTCGTCACCGTGCGGCGCGCGTCCTGTGCGCTCACGTACGGGCGCTCGGCGAGGAACGCGCGCGCCTCGGCGATCGCAGCCTCGCGTGAGTAGGCGCCGGCCGCGGGCGCGGCGCGATGGCGGATCGCCACCGCGTCGGTCACGCCGCAGCGCCAGCCGTGCTCCTGGGCGAGCGCCGCCCAGTGGGCGTCCAGCCCCCAACCCATGCGCAGCTGCGGGAACGGGAGCAGCGTGGCGAACGTCGCGCTGGCGAAGGCCGTCACCGGTCCGATCTCCACGAAGCGCGTCTCGCGCACGACGCTCCCGCACCGGCGGCGCGTCTGCGGCCACGCGGCGTGCGAGTTCAGGCGGTGCGCCGGTTGCGCCAGCGCCAGGTCGAAGCGCTCGCACAGGAAGACGAAGCGGTCGAGAAAGCCGCGCGGCAGCTGCACGTCGTCGTCCAGCACGATCAGCCAGTCGTGGCCGGCCGCCGGGTGCTCGGCCAGCAGGCGGTTGAGGTTCTCGAACTTGCCAGCGCCCGCCGGCGGGGCGGTGTGCAGCTCGACATCGTGGCGCGAGCGCGCGAGCTCGGCCTGCGCGCGGGCGGCCAGCGTGCGATGCCCGGCGCGCTCGATCCCGAGCACGAGCACGCGCCGGGTGGGCGGCTCGCGCCGGGCTGCCAACGCGAGGCGCAGCCGCCGCCCCCCGGCCAGCTCGCGGACGTCCACCGCCCCGTCGCGCGCGGCGCGCAGGACCGCGTCCAGGCCGCCCACCGTTCCGCTCGCTCCCGACAGGAAGTCGTCGTCTGCGCCGGCGCCGGCAACGGCCGGCTCGTCTCCGCCGATTCGTTCGCGCAGGCCCTCGCGCAGGCGCCCGGCGCTGTGCGCGACCATCGTCACGCCCGCCGGGCAGCGCCGGCGCACGACGTGGCCGGCGCACGCCGCCAGCGTCAGCGACTCGCGCGCCAGCGTCGGCGCGCGGCCTTGGCGCGCGTCGAAATGGCGCGCCGCACGGCCGCGCGCCTCGGCCGTGCGCGACAGCGCGCTCAAGCCCGCATCGCGACCAACCCGGCGGTGCTCCACGGTCGCCGCGGCGACGTACAGAACGCGACCCGATCCGCCGGAGGCGGCCCTCAAACGATCCTGCCACTCCTGCTCGTCGCCGCCGTCCTTCAGCGACTCGTCAAATCCGCCCACGCGCTCCAGCGCCGTCCGCCGGATCGCCATGTTCGCGCCCCACGCATAGCGCGCATCGGTGTCCCGCGGGCCGAGATCCAGCGAGGTGATCGGCGGGGACTCGCGACCGCAGGAGCGCCAGCGACGGCCCTCGAAGCTCGGCCGGATCGGTCCCGTGAACACGTCCACGCCGCCGTGCGCGTCCGCGGCGCCCAGCAGCGCCGCGAGCCATCCGCGACTCGCACGGACGTCGTCGTCGACGAACGCCACCAGCTCACCCGAGGAACGCTCCACGCCCGTGTTGCGCGCGACGTTCAGCCCCCGCGGCCGGTCGTGCGGCTCGTAGCGCGCGCCAAATCGCTCGGCCAATGCGCGCGCCGAGCGCGACGGGCCGGCGTCGTCGATGACCAGCACCTCCGCTCCCGCCTGCGCAGCCTGCGCGGCGATCGACTGCAGCGCAACCTCCAGGTAGGACAGGCGGGCACGGGTGGGAATCACGATCGAGGCGGGTGTCATCGTCGGGACAGTCTAGGTTTGCAGCCGGTTTGCGCCCTTCGGCGCGCCCGCCTGGCAATAGGCTCTCGCGCACGATGGTCCTGTTCCTGCACAATCGCTACCGCACCACCGGCGGTGAGGAGCGGGTCGTCGAGGATCTGATGTGGCTCGTGCGCGAGCAGCTCGCCGAGCCCGTCGAGCTGCTCGCGCGCTCCTCCGCGGAGCTCGGGCCGGCAGGCGCCGCGCTCGGGCTGCTGCGCGGCGGGCTGGAGCCTGCGGACGTCGGACGGGCGGTGCGCGGCGGCGGAGCACGCGTCGTCCACGCGCACAATCTCCAGCCGTCGCTCGGCTGGCGGGCACTCGCCGCCGCCCGCGCGGCCGGTGCGCGCGTCGTGCTGCACCTGCACCAGTACCGGCTCGTCTGTGCGATCGGCGTCTGCTTCACCCGCGGCGCCGAGTGCACGCGCTGTCACGGGCGCGACACGCTGCCCGGCGTGCGCCTGAACTGCCGCGGCAGCCGCGCAGAGGCCGCCGCCTACGCGGCCTCCCTCGCGCTGTGGCAGCGACGCATGGTCGAGCAGGCCGACGCCTTCGTCGTCCCCAGCGAGTTCGCTCGCGAACGCTTGCGCGAGCTCGGCGCACCGCTGCCATGGGATCGCGTGCACGTGATCGCGCCGCCGGTCCGCGCCCTCGCACAGGAGGACCGGCCCGACGCCGGACCCGGCACTTCGGCCGCAGCCGGGCCTGGAGCCCGTGCCGGGACTGGGGCCGGGGCCGGGACCGGGGATGTTGCCGGGACTGGGGATGGGGCCGGGGGCGGGGCTTACGCGCTCGTCGTCGCCCGCCTGGCGCCGGAGAAGGGCGTCGACGTGGCGATCGACGCCTGCCGCGCCGCCGGCATGGCGCTCCTGATCGCCGGCGATGGGCCGCAGCGGCGCGCGCTGGAAGCTCGCGCGGCCGGTGCGGCGGTGACCTTCGCCGGGCACGTCGACGACGCCGAGCTGGCGCGCCTGCGCGCCAGCGCGTCCATCGCGCTCGTTCCCTCGCGCTCGGCCGAGACCTTCGGCCTGGCGGCCGCCGAGGCGATGGCCGTCGGCCTGCCCGTCATCGCCAGCCGCGTCGGCGCGCTGCCCGAGCTCGTCGAGCAGGACGCGCTCGTTGACCCAGGCGACGCCGACGCGCTCGCGCAGGCGGTCGGCCGGCTCGCCGGCGACGGCGCCGCGGGCCGGCGCGGGCGCCAGCGCGTTCGCGCGGTCTGCGCGCCGTCTGTCGTCGCCGAGGCGCTGGCGCGCGTGTACGACGGGGCATAAGCTGGCGCCGTGCCACTCCAGCCCAGCGCGCTGATAACCGGGCTGACCGGTCAGGACGGCTCGTTCCTGGCCGAGCTGCTGCTCGAGAAGGACTACCGCGTCAGCGGGCTCGTCCGCGACGAGCGCGCCCGCTCACTCGGCCCATCCGAGCATCTGCGCGGGCAGGTCCAGCTGATCGGAGGGAACCTGCTCGAGCCGGCCACGCTTCGCGCGGCGATCGAGCGCGCGGGCGCGAGCGAGATCTACCACCTCGCCACGCCCTCGTTCGTCCCCGCGTCGTGGGAGCGGCCGGGGGAGACGATGCGGGCGATCGCCGGGTCGACCGCCGCGATCCTCGAGGCCGTGCGCGACCATGCGGCCGATACGCGCGTGTTCGTGGCGGCTTCCGGCGCGATCTTCGGCGACGCGCGCGAGAGCCCGCAGAGCGAGGACACGCCCTGCCGCCCGCTGACTCCGTACGCGGTCGGCAAGCTCGCCGCCCACCAGCTCGTCGGCGCGCTGCGGGAGCACGACGGCCTGCACGCCAGCTCGGGCGTCGCCTTCAACCACGAGTCCGAGCGCCGGCCCGAGCAGTTCGTGACACGCCGGATCACCCGCGCCGCGGCCGCCATTGCGCTCGAGCGCGAGCACGAGCTCACGCTCGGCACGCTCGACGCCGTGCGCGACTGGTCGTTCGCCGGCGACGTCATGCAGGCGGCCTGGCTGATGCTCCAGCAGGACCGCGCGGCCGACTACGTGCTCGCCAGCGGCGTAGGGCATACCGTCGCCGACCTCGCGCGTACGGCCTTCGCCTGCGTCGGCCTCGACGCCGAGCGCTACCTGCGCGTCGATGCCTCGCTCGTGCGCGCGCCCGAGCCGACGCCGAGCGTCGGCGACCCCGGCAAGGCTCGCCGCAACCTCGGCTGGCAGCCCAGCCTCACCTTCGAGCAGCTGGTCGAGCGGATGGTCCGCGCCGACCTGCGCGCGCTGGAAGCGTCTCCGGTTCGGTGACACCCAACCCCTACACTGCCAGCGAGTGAAGACCGTCGGGATCATCGGGCTGGGGTATGTCGGCCTGCCGCTGGCCGTCGCGTTTGCGCATGAGGGCTGCGAGGTCGTCGCCGTCGACATCGACTCGCGCAAGATCGAAGCGATCGAGGCGGGCGAGTCCTACATCGAGGACGTGCCGTCGCAGCTGCTGCGCGAGAACGCCGAGCGCATCCACGCGACCACGCGCTATGCGCAGCTGGCCAAAGCCGACGCCGTGCTGATCTGCGTGCCGACGCCGCTCACCCGCAACCGCGAGCCCGACCTCGGACCGCTCGTCGACACCGCTCAGGCGCTCGCCGAGGTCCTGCAGCCCGATCAGCTCGTCGTGCTGGAGTCCACCACCTATCCGGGCACCACGCGCGAACGCGTCGCGCCGCTGCTGGAGGAGTCCGGCCTCGCCGCCGGGCGCGACTTCCACCTGGCGTTCTCTCCCGAGCGCGTCGACCCGGGCCGCACCGACTTCACGCTGCGCAACACGCCGAAGGTGCTCGGCGGACTCACCGCGGCCTGCCTGCGTCGCGCCGAAGAGCTCTATGGCCTGATCTGCGACGACCTCGTCAGCGTCTCCAGCCCGGAGGCGGCCGAGCTGACCAAGCTCCTGGAGAACATCTTCCGCTCGGTCAACATCGCGCTCGTCAACGAGCTGGCGATGCTGACCGACCGCATGGGCATCGACATCTGGGAGGTGCTCGACGCGGCATCGACCAAGCCCTACGGGTTCATGCCCTTCTCGCCCGGGCCGGGCATGGGCGGGCACTGCCTGCCGGTCGACCCGTTCTACCTGAGCTGGCGCGCGCGCGAGTTCGACATGTCCACCGAGTTCATCGAGCTCGCCGGCAAGGTCAACCAGCAGATGCCCTACCACTGCGTCGAGAAGGCCCAGCGCGCGCTCAACGGCGCGGGGCTGTCGGTCAAAGGCGCGCGCGTGCTGGTGATCGGCGTCAGCTACAAGCCCGGCGTCGGCGACACACGCGAGTCGCCCGCGCTGAAGATCATCTCGCTGCTGCACGAGATGGGCGCGGAGCTCAGCTACCACGACCCGCACGTGCCGAGCCTCGTCGACCTCGGGCTCAGCAGCCGCCCGCTCGACGAGGCCGTCAAGGACGCCGACCTGGCCTTGATCGTGACCGCGCACCCGAGCGTCGACCACGACCAGGTCGCCCAGCGCGCGCGGCTGGTCGTCGACCTGCGCGGCGTCACGCGCTCATCTGGCGTCGCCGGCGTCGTGCGGCTCTAGCGTGAGCTCGGTCCGACCGCGCCGCGGGAGCCAAGCGTGCTGAGCCCCGACTCGCGCGCCCCGGGGCTGCTGCTCGGCGAGGGCGTGCAGATCGCCGACGACGTGACATTCGGCGCCGGAGTCGTCGTGCACGGGGGAACCGTCATCGGCGCCGGCTGCACGATCGAGGACGGCGCGCTGCTCGGCAAGGCCCCGCGCCTGGCCAAGAGCTCGGCCGCGCACGGCGACGTCGGACAGCTGGCGCTCGCCGCCGGCGTCACGATCTGCTCGGGAGCCGTCGTGTTCGCCGGTGCCACGCTCGGCGAGCAGGCGATCGTCGGGGATCAGTCCTTCGTGCGCGAGCGCTCGTCCGTCGGCGCCGGCTCGGTGATCGGGCGCGGCAGCGTCATCGACAACGACGTCTCACTCGGCGCGCGCGTGCGCGTGCAGTCCAACGTCTACCTGACGGCCTTCAGCATCGTCGAGGACGACGTGTTCGTCGGTCCCGGCGTCGTCACCACCAACGACGACACAATGGCCCGCCACCCGCCAGGGGCCCCGCTGCGCGGAGCGACCCTGCGGCGTGCCTGTCGCATCGGCGGCGGTGCCGTGCTGACCCCCGGCGTGGAGATCGGTGAGGAGGCCTTCGTCGCCGCCGGCGCGCTCGTCACCAGCGACGTCCCCGCGCGAGCCGTCGTCATGGGAGCCCCCGCGCGCGTCGTGCGCGACGTCCCCGACGAGGACCTTTTGGAGAACTGGCGCTGACCAGCCGTCGCTGGCGAGGCGCTCAGGTTCAGAACAGCCGGCCAGGATGGCCGGCCACGTAACCGCCGTGGCGGCCGGAGCGGTCACAAGTTGTATCCAGAAGCGGAGGCCGGCTCGGCCAGGAGGCCGGATGCCGTTTACTCCGCGCCGCGCACCGCCGCCACGACCTCGTCCGCCTGCTCGCGCGTCAGCACCGGGCTCATCGGGATCGCCAGGTGGCGCGCGGCCGCCTCCTCGGTGCCCGGCAGCTCGACCCGCGGCGCCCACTGGCGCATCGGCGGCTGACGGTGCACCGGGGTGCGGTAGTAGGGCTTGTGGCCGATGCCGGCCGCCGCGAGCGCCTGCTCCAGGCGCTCGACGCGCGGATGCCCGACCACGTACAAGTGCCACGCCGGTGACGCGCCGCGCACGGGCTCGGGAAGCACGACCAGCTCGCCGAGCCCGGCCCGCTCGTAGTGTCGTGCGGCCTCGCGGCGCCCTGCAGCCCAGTCGTCCAGGTGCGGCAGCTGCACGCGCATGATCGCCGCCTGCAGCTCGTCCAGGCGCGAGTTGTAGCCGAGCTGCTCGTAGTCGACCTTGTCGCGCGATCCGTGAAAGCGCAGGATGCGCGCCTGTTCGGCGATGCGCTCGTCGGAGCTGAGGATCATCCCGCCGTCGCCGAAGCAGCCGAGGTTCTTCGATGGATAGAAGGAGATCGTCGACGCCGTCGCCAGGGCGCCCGCGCGGCCGCGGGGCGAATTCGAGCCGACGGCCTGCGCTGCGTCCTCCAGCACCGGTACCCCCAGCGACTCGATCTCCGCCACCGGCGCGACGTTGCCGAACAGGTGCACGACGATCACCGCCTTGGTGCGCGGCGTGAGCGCGGCTCGGACGGAGTCGGCGGTCACGCAGTACGTCGCCGGGTCGATGTCGCAGAAGACCGGCGTCGCGCCGGTCGGCGGGATCGCCTCGGCGGAGGCGTAGAAGGTGAACGACGGCACGACCACCTCGTCGCCCGGGCCGATGCCCATCGCGCGCAGCGCGATCGTGATCGCGTCGGTCCCATTCGCCACTCCCACCCCGTGCGCGGCGCCCGCGTAGCTCGCGAGCTCACGCTCGAACGCCGCCACCTCAGGGCCGAGGATGAAGCGTTCGGACTCCAGCACGCGGTCGATCGCCGCGCGCAGCTCGCCGCGCAGCGGCGCGAGCGTCGCCGCGGTGTCGAACAGCGGGACCGCCATCGCGTTCAGCGCGGCTCGAGCAGCTCGAGGTCCGCGCGCGTCATCAGGCGGATCAGCTGCTCGAAGGAGGTCTCCGGCTTCCAGCCGAGGTCGCGCTCGGCCTTGCCCGGATCGCCGATCAGATGGTCGACCTCAGCAGGTCTCACGAACGCCGGATCGATCGTCACGTACTGCTCGAAGTCGCCCAGCCCGGCCTCGTCGAAGGCGACCTCGCAGCATTCGCGTACCGAGTGCGCCGCTCCCGTGGCGATCACGAAGTCCTCCGGCTTGTCCTGCTGCAGCATCA
>JAXDGQ010000004.1:0-5414 GCA_034664965.1 Solirubrobacteraceae bacterium
ATCTCCAAGCATGTCTTCTGGTTTCCGTAGTGGATCGCATGGGAGGAGACCATCTCCGAGACCGCCATCCCCGCGCCAAACCGCTTCGCCTGCAGCCGTACGAACCAGTTGCCGATCCCCGCCAGCGGCGCCAGCAGGACGCGATTGGGCACGCGCAGAGCCCCGAGCTGCCAGGGCTCGGTCAAACGATCGGCGGTTGCCTCAACGGCGGCCATCGCCCAATTATGGCGACGCCGGATGCCGCCGCCGGTCCATCTCCCCACCAGCCGACCGCCTGCCACGCGCGAACCATGCGGCCCCCGGCCGCCCTAGAGGAAGACTGCTCTAGGAGTTGCGCTCGTGCAGCAACCGCAGCCCAGTCAGGGTCAGCAGGTCGTCGACCTCGTCCAGCTCCTCGGCATAAGGCACGACCAGGCCGGCCAGCCCCCCGGTGGCAATCGCGTGAGCGCGTTCGCCGAGCTCCGCGTACAGCCGCCGCAGAATCGCGTCGATGGCGCCGGCGTAGCCGTACACGACGCCCGAGCGGATCGCGTCGATCGTGTTCTTGCCGATCACACTCTTCGGCGGAGCGAGCTCGATCTTCGGCAGCCGCGCGCCGCGCTCGGACAGCGCCTCCAGCGAGATCTCGATGCCGGTCATCAGCGAGCCGCCCATGTACTCGCCCTCGCTCGAGACCACGTCGAACGTGGTCGCCGTGCCGAAGTCCACGCACACCGCCGAGCCGTCGAAGCGCTCGCGGATCGCCACGGCGTTGACCAGGCGGTCGGCGCCGATCTCGCGCGGGTTGTCGTAGCGGATCGCCATGCCCGTCTTCGTCCCCGGCCCGACGGCGTGCATCTCCTGACGCAGATAGCGACTGGCCATCGCCGTCCACTCGGGCTCGAGCTGGGGCACGGTCGAGGAGACGATCGACGCCTCGAGATCGCCGAAGCCGTAGCCGCGCAGCTCCATCAGGTTGCGCAGCGCGGCCCCCAGCTGATCGGCGGTCGACTCGCGCACCGTCGCAAAGCGCCAGTGCTCGACCAGTTCCTGCGCGCGGAACATCCCGAAATGGGTCTGCGTGTTCCCGACGTCGACGACCAACAGCATTGGCGACCATTATGCTCGGCAGTGCCGATGTCGAGGACCCGACCCAAGCTGTACGTGCTGCCCGGCTCGCACCCGTGCGCCGCCGTCGAAGCCGCGCTGAAGCTCAAGTCGATCGAATACGACCGCGTCGACCTGCTGCCGTCGCTCGAGCAGCTGGTCGGCCCGCTCCGCTACGGCGGCAGGACGGTCCCGGGCATGCGGCTCGAAGGCGAGCGGCTCGTCGGGTCGCGCTCGATCATGCGCCGGCTCGACCAGCTGGTCCCCGAGCCCGCGCTGCTGCCGCCGGCCGACAGCCCGTCCCGCGCGCAGGTGCTCGAGGCCGAGCGCTGGGGCGACGAGACCTTCCAGGATGTCCCGCGGCACATCCTCGATGTCGCCTTCCTGCGCCGTCCCGCATCGATCGAGAGCTACGCCGGGGACGCCAAGCTGCCCCTGCCGGCGAAGCTGCTGCGGCCCGCCCTGCCGCTGACGGCGCGACTGCTCAAACTCAAGAGCAAGGCCAAGGACGAGTCCGCTCGCGCATACCTGGACGCCCTCCCGGCGCAGCTCGACCGCATCGACGGCTGGATCGCCGAAGGGCTGCTCGGAGGCGAGCGCCCCAACGCCGCCGACCTGCAGATCGGCAGCACGATCCGCCTGCTGCTCACGATCGCCGACGTCCGCCCCCTCGTCGAGGGGCATCCGGCCGCCGGATTGACGAGCAACTTCCCGCCCAGCGCCGGCGAGATCCCGGCGGGCGTGCTGCCCGCAGAGTGGATCGCCGCCGCGGCCTAGCGCCGCGCCCGGCGCCCCGGTCGGGGCCGCCGACGCACAGCAACGCGGTCGCGCCCGGTGACGCCGTTCGCCGGCGGCGCTACAGTCGCCCTAGGGTCCGGCCCAGCAATCCGGTCCCACGCCATGCGCATCCTCGATCCCCAGTCACTCAGCGATCACGTCGACCGTCTGTACCGCGCCGCGTGGGGACTGTGCGGCTCACGCGAGGACGCCGAGGACCTCGTGCAGGAGACCTTCGCCAGGGTGCTGTCGCGGCCGCGCGTGATTCACGGCGACGACGATCTCTTCTATCTCATGCGCGTGCTGCGCAACACCTTCCTGACCAGTCGCCGCACCGCCGGGCGCCGTCCCGTCACCGTCGCGCCGCTCGAGGACGTCGTCGCCGCGGATCCCAGGCCGATGGGCCGCCCCGAGCAGGCACTCGAGGTGCAGGAGATCTATGAGACGATCGCCGAGCTCCCGGAGGACTTCCGCATGGCGCTCGTCGCGATCGACGTCCTCGGCCTGTCCTACCGCGAGGCCGCCCGTGCGCTGCGCGTCCGCGAGGCGACGATCACGACGCGCCTGTTCCGCGCGCGCAAGCAGGTCGCCAGGCGTCTCGCGGACGTCGACGAGCCCGCCGGCCAGGACGCGACCACGGCGCCGGGGACGGGCGGTCAGCGCGGCGAGAACTCTCAGTCGCGGCGGGAACGAATGAGCGCCCGCGGAGTCGTTGAGAGCAGGGACGTCCCATGACCGATCCACGCCCGACAACCGAAGCCGAGCTGATCGAGCAGATCCGCTCGATCGATGTGCCCGCGCCCGAGTCGCTTCACCGCCAGGTGGAGGCGATGATCGCCGGCAAGGAGCCCGCGGCCGCGTCGCGCCGCGCCGGCTCCCGACGCGGCGGCGGTGAAGGCCGCGCGTTCGGGTTCGGCCCCCGGCTTGCCGCAGGCGGCGCGTTCGCCGCCGTCCTGATCGCCTTGGCGATCGTCGTCGCCCTGAGCGGCGGGTCCTCGACGCTGAACGTGCGCGACGCATCCGCGACGACCCTCCGCGCCGCCACGAGCGGGCCGCCGGCCGAGAGCTCCTCCGATCGCCGCGAGCTCGCGGCAGCGGTCGACAGCGTGACCTTCCCCTACTGGGGCGCGCACTTCGGCTGGCGCGCGACCGGCTCGCGCACCGACCGCGTCGACGGCCGCACGATCAAGACGATCTTCTATGCCAATCGTCGCGGGCAGCGCGTCGGCTACGCGATCGTCGCCGGCACCTCCCCCGCCCAGATGAGCGGCGGCGTGGTGTCGATGCGCGACGGCACCCCCTACCGGCTGCTGACCGTCAACGGCAGGGCCGTCGTCAGCTGGCTGCGCCAGGGCCACCTGTGCGTCGTCTCCGGGCACGGAGTCGACGGCGCCACGCTGTTGCGCCTTGCCAGCTGGGACGAGCACCGACCCACCGCGTCCTAAGGCAGCGCGAGCGGCGGACCGGCCCAGCGCACGCCCTCGTCCAGCGTCAGTCGCGCCAGGGCGTCCGACAGGCGCCTGCCGTCGGGCAGCGCCCAGTCGAAGTCCAGCTCCAGCGCCGGAATCAGCACGAAGCGGCGGCTGAGCAGCTGCTCGTGCGGGAGCGTCATGCGCCGGTCGCGCAGCTCCAGGTCGCCGAGCAGCAGCACGTCGATGTCGATCGCGCGCGGCCCGTGGCGGACGTCCTGCTGGCGCCGGCCGAGCTCGCGCTCCAGCGCCTTGGCCGCATCGAGCAGCTCCAGCGGGCCGAGCTCCGTCGCCACGCGCACGCAGGCGTTGAGGAAGCTCGGCTGGTCGAGCACCTCGCCCACCGGGTCGGTGTCATAGACCGACGAGCACGCGAGCGCCCGGATGCCGGCGCCCGCCAGCGCGTCGACGGCCGCCTGCAGCTGGGCGCGGCGGTCGCCGACGTTGCCGCCGAGTCCGAGCAGTCCGATACGCGTGGGCACGGCGGGCACGCGAGCTCGCCGCGCTCAGGCGCGGGTCGTCTGCAGCCCGGCCGCCTGCGCGCGCTCGCCCATCGCCCGGGCGAACGGGACGAGCGCCGAGAGCGGACGAAGCATCACCGTGAAGTCGGCGATCAGGCCTTCGGCATCGAAGCGCAGCAGGTCGATGCCCTCGATCTCGCGGTCCGAGCCGGCGACGCTCGCGCGGAAGATCAGCGCGTGCGCGCCGTCCATCTGCAGCTCGTCGGTGAAGCGGAAGTCCTCGAACACCTGGATGACCTCAGCGAGCAGTCGAGTGACCGTCTCGCGGCCGATGAACGGGTGGAAGGTGACCGGACTGTGAAAGACGATCTGCGCTGCCAGCAGCTCGCCGACCGCCTGCAGGTCCTCGCCCTCGACCGCAGCGCGGTAGCGCTCGGCCGTGCTCATGCCCGCGCTCGGCCGCACGCGGCCGTGTGCCAGGACGGGGGCATCGAGCTCGGTGGCATCGCCGCGAAGCCTACCCCTCGGCCTCGCGCCACACCTCGACGGAGACCTCGTCGACGGTCAAAGGGATCGGCGGCTCGGGCTTGGTCGCCTTGACCCAGACGCCTTCCAGGTCGTAGTCGGCGAGCAGCCGATTGGCGATCGTGCTGCACAGGCGCTCGAGCGTCTTGTGCGAGCGCTGCTGGGCGATCAGCGCGACCAGCTGGCAGACCTCGCCGTAGTCGACCGTGTCCTCGATCGCATCGGTCACCGTCGCGTCGCTCTCGCCGACGTCCAGGCGCAGGTCGAGCACCAGTCGCTGGCCGATCTCCCGCTCGGCCTCGCTGACCCCGTGATGGGTGTACAGCGACAGGCCCGTGATCTCGACGGACACCGCCTCGGCGGCCTCCGCGCGATCCTCCTCGCCCTCGCGGTCGTCGTCTAGGTCGTCCGCGTCGTCGCCGTGGGGCTCGTCCATCTTGCGCCCAAAGTAGCAGCAGCCACCGCGAGCGCCTCGCGCACGGGCGCGACCTCGTGCACGCGAAAGACGCTCGCGCCGCGCTCCAGCGAGAGCACGTTGGAGGCGATCGTCCCCGCCAGGCGCCGCGGGCCGTCGGCGTCGCCGCCGATGCGCCCGAGAAAGGCCTTGCGCGAGGTGCCCACCACGACGGGGCGGCCGAGCGCGACGATCTCGTCCAGGCGCGCGAGCAGCTGCAGGTTGTGATCGAGCGTCTTGCCGAAGCCGATGCCCGGATCGAGCAGCACGCGGTCCTCGGCGATGCCCGCGCGCACGGCGAACTCCAGGCGCTCGGCCAGGAACGCCTTGACATCGTCTACCACGTCGTCGTAGCGCGGGTCCTGCTGCATCGTGCGCGGGTCGCCGCGCATGTGCATCAGACAGCACTCGGCGCCGGTCTCGGCGATCACCGCCGCCATCTGCCGATCGCCGCGCAGCGCGCTCACGTCGTTGACCAGGCTCGCGCCCGCCTGCAGCGCCGCGCGCGCCACCACAGCCTTGGATGTGTCGATCGAGATCTGCGCGCCGGCGCGATCCCAATCAGCCGCCGCCAGCCCCTCGACGACAGGCCGCACGCGACGCAGCTCCTCCGCGGCCGGCACCGGCGCGGCGCCCGGGCGC
>JAXDGQ010000005.1:0-3314 GCA_034664965.1 Solirubrobacteraceae bacterium
ATGACCCGATGGTGGCCAAGCTGATCGTCTGGGACGCCGATCGCGAGCAGGCGACCAGGCGGATGCTGCGCGCGCTCGGCGAATACGAGATCGAGGGCCTGAAGACGCTGATTCCCTTCCACAAGGCCCTGCTCAGCACCGAGCAGTGGGCCAAGGGCGAGACGTGCCGCGACCTGCTGGAAGACAAGAAGTGGCTGAAGACGCTCGCCTTCGACGCACCGCCCGCCGCGCCGGCGGAGGAGGAGCCGGCGGCGGAGAAGGTCGAGCAGACCTACTCGGTCGAGGTCTCTGGCAAGCGCTTTGACGTACGTGTCGTCGGGCCGCCGTTCGCCGGCGGCGCGGGCGCGACGGGCAACGGCGCCGCGCCGGCGGGCGCGAAGGCGCCGAAGCGTGCGCAGAGAAGATCCTCGGGAGGCGGAGGCGGCGCCGACGTGTTGCCCTCGCCGCTGCAGGGCAACATGTGGAAGGTGCTCGTCAAGCAGGGCGACACCGTGCAGGAGGGCCAGCTGCTGTGCATCATCGAGGCGATGAAGATGGAGAACGAGATCACCGCGCACAAGTCGGGCACGATCGCTGACCTGCCGATCGTCGAGGGTGAGCCGATCCAGGCGGGGGCGCCGATCGCGACGATCACCGGCGCCGCAGACAGCGAGGGCTGAGATGGCGGGCGTCGACTACGAGGCGGTGGCAGCAGGGCTGAGTCAGGCGATCCCCTTCAACGTGCACCTGGGTCTGCGCACGGTCGAGGTGGGCGCGGACACCGGCGTGGTGCGCCTGCCGGACGCCGAGCATCTGCACAACCACGTCGGCTCCCAGCACGCCGGCGGCCTCTTCTCCGCCGGCGAGGCTGCTTCGGGCGCCGCCTTCGTGGGCGCGTTCATGGCGATCATGGGCGAGGTCACGCCGCTTGCCGAATCCGCGGAGATCTCCTACCGGAAACTGGCCACGGGCGAGGTCACGGCGACGGCCCGCTTTGCCGAGGACCGCGACTCGCTGCTTTCCGAGCTCGCGCGCAACGGCCGCGTGCGCTTTCCGATCCGCGTGGAGCTGACCGACGGCGACGGCGCGGTGGTCGCGGAGATGACGGTCAACTGGTACGTGCGCCGCAACGACGCGGCCAAGAGCTGAGCGTCCGCTAAAGGAGCCCGGCGTTCTGCATGTGCAGCTCGCGCTGGACCTTCGAGCGCCGCTGCGGCGGCAGCTCGGCCTCGGCACCACGCTCGCGCAGGTCGGTCAGGTAGTTGGCGTCCTCGTCGAGCACGCGCAGCGCCGCCGCGCCGTCGATCACCGGTCCGTGGCCGGGCACGACGTGCTCGGCGGCCGCAACCAGCGGCCGCAGGCGATCGAGCGTCGCCAGATACGCCGCGAGCATGTCTCCCCCACCGGCTCCGCCCGGCCGGCCGACGGCCTCACCCCCCCGAGCCGCACCTCCTCCCCGAGCCGCCTCACTCCCACGAGCGGCGCCTCCCCCACGAGCGACGCCGCCGTTGCCCAGCATGGGAAGCTCGATCGGCGACAGGTAGTCGCCGGCGACGAGCACGCGCGCCCAGGGGATCCACACAGCCATGCCATCGGGCGTGTGGCCGGTGGCGGGGTGCAGCTCGAGCTCCACTGGGCCGATGTCGCAGCGCCCGGGCACGGCAAGCGCCTGGACTGATCCGAGCGACAACGGGCGCGGGCGCTGTATGTGCAGCTCTTCGTCAAAGCGCCGCAGCTCGCGCTGCGCGGCGCCCGGTTCGGCGTTCAGGCGCGCGGCAGTGCTCTCGGCGCATCCGAGCGTCGCGTCTGTGAAGGCGAGCGGGCCGAGCACGTGATCCCAGTCGGCGTGCGTGGCCAGCAGTCCGCTCGGGGCGGGAAAGCCGGCCTGCTCGACCAGCGAGGGCAGCAACTCGAGCTCTTCGGGAAGCACCGGTGAGTCGATCGCAAAAACCTCCGCCGGAGCGCCCTCGGGTCCTGCTGGCGCCGCCAGCGCCTCACCGGACACCGGCTGGGCGCCATCCGGCACCGGCTGGGCGCCGCGGACGATCGTGCAATGCGCCTGGAGCAGCTGGCTCGTCACGACGATCACATGGCGGTGCAGCGAGATGACTCGCATGGGCGGGTCGCTCTAGGAGACGCCGAGGAGCTTCGCGGCCTCTTTGAGGCTGGTGACCTCGGCCGTGGGCTTCTTCTGTGAGGAGTCGAGCGTCTCCTTGGTGCGGTTGACCCAGATGACGGGCACCCGCGCTTTGACGCACGGGGCGACGTCGTGGTAGTGACTGGCGGCGACGTGCACCCACCCGCGCTTGCCGCCGATGCGCCGGGCGCACTCCGTGAAGTGCGCCGGTTCGGGCTTGTATGAGCGAACCTGCTGGGCGGTGACGACGAGGTCGAAGTCGGTGGGGATGTGCCGGCGGGTCTGGCCGAGCAGCTTGTCGTCGATGTTCGACAGCAGGCCGAGTTTGTATTTCTTGGCCAGCTTCTGCAGCTGCGTGTTGGTCTCCTTGAAGGGCTTCCAGCTCTGCACCGAGTCGGGCAAGAAGCCCGAGCGCGAGGGCTCGAGTTTCCATTCCAGGCGTTTGGCGATCTCGATGGCGGTGCGCCGGAGCACCTCGGCGTAGAGCTCGTAGGAGCCGCCCTCAATTTCACGAGAGATCTCGTGAAACAGCGGGATCAGCACGTTGCGGTCGATCTCGAAGCCGTCGCGCCTTGCCTCTTTGGCGAAGGCGTCGTAGATGCCTGTCTCCCAGTCGATCAGGGTTCCATATACGTCGAATGTGACGAACGTGACGTTCTTTGGTATTGGCATCGGGCGGGCATTATGCCGCGCCGGGGCAGGTGAGCGCGGTTACCCCGCTTTGCGTTAGAGTCCCGCGCCGCAATGGATCTGTTGGAGTACCAAGGCAAGCAGCTGTTCGCCCGTCACGGATTGAAGGTTTCTCAGGGCTTGGCGGTGACCACGGTGGAGGATGCGCTGGTCGCCGCCGACGAGGTCGGCTACCCGGTGGTCGTCAAGGCGCAGGTGCTGATCGGCGGCCGCGGCAAGGCCGGCGGCGTCAAGCTCGCAGCCAACGAAGACGAGACGCGCGAGCACGCCACGAACATCCTCGGACTCGACATCAAGGGCCACATCGTGCGCACGGTGTGGATCGAGCACGCGTCGGACATCGCCGACGAGTACTACGCCTCGGTCCTGCTCGACCGCTCCGCCAAGAAGCCGCTGGTGATGTTCAGCACCGAGGGAGGCGTCGACATCGAAGAGGTCGCCGAGCGCAGCCCGGACAAGCTGATCCGCCACCATGTCGACCCGCTCGCCGGCCTGTCCCGCGACGAGG
>JAXDGQ010000006.1:0-7073 GCA_034664965.1 Solirubrobacteraceae bacterium
GTACGGCTTCAGATCGACGGGCATCGCGAGCACCACCCCCTCGGCGAGGACGGCGCGATAGCGCGCCGGCACCGAGAGCCGGTTCTTTGCGTCAAGCGTATGGTCGAACGTGCAACGGAAGGGGACCACAGAAGAGCTCCGAAATTGAATACCGAGCCGGGGTGGAGGAGTGGGAGGAGCCCCACCACCCCGGCTCGCTGCGGCGAACATACCCCACTTCCTCCCACAACGCAACCCTAATTGCACATTTTCTCCCACTCGGACGCTCCGCGGCTCGTTCCTGTGGGAAAACGCCTGCTAATCGCGACTTCTCCGCGGAGGCCGCGCGGTGCGCTCGGACGCTCGCGAAGTGCAAGCGCCGGTGCAGATCCGCCTGCTGGGACAGGCCTTGCAGCCGACGTACCCGCCTCGGCCCCTCGGCGGCAAGCGCGCCGGGGCGGCCACGCCAGCCGCTACGATCGCCCGCGATGCCGGTGCCCCCCTCAATTCTCCGACGTCGCCGCCATGCCCCGCGCGCGCTCCTCGCCGTCGCCCTGACGGGGATCTCCGTCGTGGCAGGTGCCTGCGGGTCTTCGCGATCTGAGGGCACGTCGATCGATCCGGCCAACGCGGTCCCGGCATCGGCCGCCCTGTACGCGGGGGCCGTCGTCCGCCCCGAAGGATCGCTGCAGGCGGCCGCGCGGTCGGCCGGGCAGACGCTCACCCACCAGGCCGACCCCTACCTGCGATTGCTCGGCGCGCTGCAGACACCGGGCTCGGGGGCGCTGGACTTCAAGCGCGACGTCGCGCCCTGGCTCGGTCTCCGCGCCGGCGCGTTCTTGAGCGCAACGGCAACCGGAAGCTCTGAAGACGCAGTCGGCAAGCTGCTGGCGCTCGTGCAGCGGGGCCTGCTCGGGCAGGGCTCATCTGCCGCGGCCTTTCCCTTCGCGGCCCACTCGACCGAAGGCGCGATCGTGCTCGACACCCGCGACACGGCCAAGGCCCGCTCGTTCCTCAGGATGCTCGCGGGCCGTGCCGGGGCGCGCACCGCGTCCTACCGTGGCGTCGCCTATCAGGCGACGCCGAGCGGGATCGCCTTCGGGATCGTCGCGCGCCTGGCGGTGATCGGTACCGAGGCGGCGCTGCACGCGGTGATCGACACCAGCTCGGGTGGTCCCGCGCTCGCGCGTGCGCCCAGCTACTCCAAGCTGCTCGCCGCCGCGCCCGCCGGCGCGCTCGCGCACATCTACGCCGACCCGCGCGCGCTCAGCGGTGCGAAAGGGTCTGCGGCGCAGGGCTCTTCGACGGCTCTCTCACTGCTCGCGGGCGGGCGGGCGCTGAACGTCTCGCTCGTGCCGTCAAAGAGCTCCATCTCCATTGACGCCGACACGCTGCGCTCGGGCGGCGGCGCCGGCGGGCTGCTCGCCTCCAGCGCGCAGGCCGCGGGGGCGATGGGCGAACTTCCCGGCGAATCGTGGCTGGCTGTCGGTCTCGGCGATGTCGGCGGGACGCTCGGGCGCGACCCGGGAGCGCTTGCAGGCATCGCCTCGCTCGCCGGACTGCTCACCGGCTCAGGCGCCGAACAAGGACAGGCCGCGGGGATCAGCATCACGGGCCTGCTCGCGGGGATCCTTAAGCCATTGCGCGAGCTCGGCGGTGAAACCGGTCAGGCGCGGCGCGAGCTCACTAGCTGGATGGGCTCGGCGGGGCTGTTCGCATCGGGTGCCGGGCTGCTCGAACTGAAGGGCGGCATCGCGATCGAATCCAAGGACAGCGCGCTGTCGCGCGCCGCCGTGGCGAAGCTCGGGGCGAAACTTCGCAAGGGGGGCGGATCGGTGCAGAGCGCGTCGATCCCCGGAACCGACGCTGCGCTCGCCGTGCGGCTGTCCGGGCTTCCCGTCGTTCTCTACATCGCCAACGGCAGGGACGCCAACGGCAAGGCCAAGTTCGTCATGGGCATCGGCGAAGCCTCGATCGAAACGGCTTTGCATCCGTCGAGCTCACTGTCGGGCGCCGCTGCGTACGGCACGGCCTCAGCCGTGCTCGGCGGCGCGCACCCGAGCGTGATCGTCGACTTCCCCACGCTGCTCGGGCTGCTGGAAGGCATCGGCCTCAGCGAAGACCCGACGATCGCGCCCTTCGTGCCCTATCTGCGTTCGCTGACGACGCTGTCAGGCGGTGGCGCCGGCGCCGGCAGCGGCATCGAACGCCTCCGGCTGGTGCTCGGCCTGCAACAGACCGGCTGAGCCGGACGCCCGCCCGCTCAGCGGACGCCGAACGCGCGGTAGAACTGCGCGCGGCCGCCGACGATGCGATCGACGCCATAGCGCGAGAGCGTGGTTTCGCCGTCAGGCTGCATCGAGTAGCGGCCGAGCACCGAGTCGCGGCCGGCGGTCGCGAAGAAGCGTTCAATCACGCTCTGGCGGTCGTTACCGTGCGAGCCGGCCCGGCGGATCGCGTCGAGCACGGCGCTCATCGCCTCAAAGCCGTATAGCGCGTAGGCGCTCGGCTGCCCGCCGAACTGGCGCCGGCAGTCGTCGAGCACGCGTTTGGCAGCAGGCGGGTATTCGCTCGGCGCGAGCACCGGCGTCGTCAGATACGTGCTGTCCCCCGCCGGGCCGATCGACGAGGCGAAGGCGTCCCCGGTCATCGCACTCGACCCGAGCAACAGCAGATGCGGATCGGCGCGATGAAGCGCGCGCCACAGCGTGACCGTCCCGGCCCCGCCGCCGCCGGCGAAGAACACGGCTTGCGCGCCGCTTCGCGTGATCTTTTCCACCTCTCCGGCAAACACGCTTCCGGGCGTCACGACGATGCTGTCGTGCGCGGCGATCGAGACGCCCATGCGTTCGGCTTCGGTGGCCACGAGCTGCGCGAGCGGCGCCTCGAAGGGATTCTGATCGTCGAGCACGAACAGCTTGCGCACGGCGAGGGCGCGCGCAAGCTTGGCCTGCGCGATCGCCTGAGCACGGTCCCCGAGCGCCAGGCGGCCGAAGTTGCGTTTTCCACTCGGGTAAAAGCGCTCGGGCTCGTCCTGCCCGGCGTCCAGCGAGGAGGTCAGGCCGATGTACGGGCTGCCGGGGCTGAGCTGAAGGATTCCGGCCGCGTTGATCAGCGGCAGCGAGACGGCGGTCGCTTCAGAGCCGAGCTCGCCGAGGTAGGCGATCGTGCTGGTGTCCTGCGCGGCCGTCTTCGCGTTGGTCGACGTCGCGCCCGGATCCAGCCTGCCGGTCTTCGGATTGGCGTCGTCGAGCGACACGTAGCCGACCTTGAGGGGTCCGACGTGCCCGCCCGCCTGCGACAGCGCCAGACGCTCCCCGTTGACGATTTCCTGCGAGATCGGCGCCGACGGTCCCTGCAGCGGCAGGCTCGAGTAGATCGCCAGCTGATTGCCTGTCGCTTCGGAGGCACCCGAGATGCCCACGCCGCCGCACCCGGTCACCGCCGGTAGTACCGCGGCGAGTGCGGCCACACACAGCCAGCGCGCGCGCACGGGACTGTTAGCTGCGACGGCCGGGAAGGTAGCCCGTGAGGATTCTCAGCGTGGCGCCCACGAGGATGATGGCCGTGGCGAGCAAGAACGCGTCAAAGCCCTTTGCCCCGAGTGCCCACAGCACGACCCAGACCACGAGACCCGCGGTGACGGTGAGGATGAAACCCATGCCGCGGGAATCCTAGCTGGCCGATCTGCGGTCGGTCGCGGCCAGGCCCGCGCCGAGCTCGGCGACGAGCGCGCCCACGGCCCCCGCCGGATCCTCGGACTCCCCCGCGGCGCGGACCAGGCGCGTGCCGACGATGACACCGTCGGCGCCGGCGTCTGCGGCCTGGCGGGCCTGCGCAGGGGTGCTGATGCCGAAGCCGAGCGCGACCGGTAGCTCGGTGCTGGACTTGGCGCGGGAGATCACCTCGGCGAAACGATCCGCCAGCGCTTCGCGCTCGCCGGTCGTGCCGACGACCGAAACGGTGTACAGAAAGCCTCGCGCAGCCGCCCCGATCGCGGCGAGACGCTCGGGCGGGGTCGTGGGCGCCACCAACGGCACGAGCGCGATGCCGCTCTCGTCGCACGCCTGGCGCAACCTCCCGGACTCCTCCAGCGGCAGGTCGGGCACGATCAGCCCACATGCGCCGGTTCTCGCCAGGCGCTGCACGAACGCCGCCTCACCCGGCGCGAAGACGATGTTGGCGTAGCACATCAGCACCACCGGAACGCTCGGCGACAGCGCGCGCGCGACCTCCAGCACTCCCGCGACGCTCGCGCCGGCCGCGAGCGCGCGCGTGCCGGCGTCGTGGATCACCGGGCCGTCGGCCAGCGGATCGCTGTAGGGGACGCCCAGCTCCAGCAGGTCGGCGCCCGCGTGCGCGCACGCCTCGCCGATCGCGATCGACTGCACCAGCGTGGGGAAGCCGGCCATCAGGTAGGGCATCAGCGCGGCGCGCTTCTGGGCTCCTGCGAAGGCCTCGGCGATGCGCTGCACGCCGGTCGCCGCCTGTGTGCTCATCGCGCGTCGTCGGAGCCGAGCACCTCGGCCAGATCCTTGTCACCGCGGCCAGACAGGCAGATCAGGTCGACCTCGCCGTGATCCTGGCCGAGCACCCACGCCAGCGCGTGCGCGGTCTCCAGGGCCGGGATGATGCCCTCGAGGCGCGCGACCTCCCGAAAGGCTCGCAGGGCCTGTTCGTCGGACACCGCGACATAGCGCGCGCGGCCGCTGTCGCGCAGGAAGGCGTGCTGCGGCCCCGTTCCCGGATAGTCCAGGCCCGCGGAGATCGAGTGCGCCTCGATTATCTGGCCCTCCTCGTCCTGCATCACCGCCGAGCGCGAGCCGTGCAGGATGCCCGCGCGACCGCCGACCGTCAGCGGGGCGCCGTGACGCGCGGTGTCGATGCCTTCGCCACCGGCCTCCACGCCGACCAGCTCGACCTGCTCGTCGCCGAGGAACGCAGTGAACGTGCCGATCGCGTTGGAGCCCCCACCGACACACGCCACCACGCGCGCCGGCAGCCGGCCCTCGGCCCGCAGGATCTGCGCGCGCGCCTCGTCGCCGATCACGCGCTGCAGGTCGCGCACGAGCGACGGGTACGGCGCCGGGCCGACGGCCGAGCCGATCACGTAGTGGGTGCTCTGCACGTTGGTGACCCAGTCGCGGATCGCCGCCGACGTCGCCTCCTTGAGCGTCTGCGCCCCGGCATCGACAGGTCGGACCGTCGCTCCCAGCAGCTCCATGCGCTGCACGTTGGGACGCTGACGGCGGGTGTCCTGCACGCCCATGTACACGACGCACTCGAGGTCCAGCAGCGCGCACACGGTCGCCGTCGCTACGCCATGCTGCCCGGCGCCCGTCTCGGCGATGATCCGGCGCTTGCCCATCCGCTTGGCCAGCAGCGCCTGCCCGAGGGCGTTGTTGAGCTTGTGCGAGCCGGTGTGGTTGAGATCCTCACGCTTGAGGTACACGGGCCTGCCCACGCGCTCGGAGAGCCGCCCGGCGCGATAGAGCGGCGTCGGGCGCCCACCGAAGTCGCGTAGCAAACCATCCAGCTGTGCTCGGTAGCCCTCGTCGGCACGCGCCTGCGTCCACGCGAGCTCGAGCTCGGTCAGCGCGGGCATCAGCGTCTCGGGCACGAACTGGCCCCCGTACTCGCCGAAACGGTGCTCGACGAGCGGCTCGGCGGCGTCCGCGCTCACGCCGCGCTACCGCCGACCGCGGCGCCGGTGTCCTCGGCGGGCGCGTCCTCGGCCGCGCCGTCGCCTCCGGCGGCCGGCGGTCGCACGGATCGCTCGACGGCGGTGAAGAAGGCGCGCAGCTTCTCGGGGTCCTTGCGACCGGGCGCGGACTCGGTGCCACTGGCCGTGTCGACCGCGTAGGGAGCGGTGCGCGAGACCGCCTCGGCGAGGTTGTGTGCGGTCAGCCCACCGCTGAGAATCAGCGGAACCTTCGAGCGCCGGGCCGCCACCAGCGCCCAGTCGAAGGTCTCGCCGGTCCCTCCACGCAGTCCCTGGCGCTCACGCGCCTTCGCGCGCGCGTCGAGCAGGTGGAAGTCGACGTGAAAGCGCTCCACATCGCGCACATCGCCGGGCCCTGCGACCTGCACGGCCTTGACCACGCGCGTGCCCGTGCGGCGCGCTGCCTCGGCGCAAAACGCCGGCCCCTCGTCACCGTTGAACTGCAACATGCTCAGCCCGATGCCCTCGCTGTGGGCTACCACGTCCTCGAGCGGCGCGTTGACGAACACCCCGCACAGCTCCGCCTTGCGTCGCAGCACGGCCGCGATCCGCTCGGCCTCCTCCGGCGCGCAGCGACGTGGACTGCCCTCGTAGAAGATCATCCCCAGCGCCCATGCACCCAACTCGACGGCCAGCTCAGCGTCGGGCAGGCTGGTGAGGCCGCAGATCTTCACTCTCGGGGGCGACTGGGACACGCCCCCAACGGTAGCGGGGTCCTATCCTCCCGGAGTACTCGCGTTGGGAACCGAGTTCGGCCGGCTGGTGAGCTTGACGCTGACGGACTTGTGTTCGTAGCCGCCTTTGCCGTTGCCGCGCAGCAGGCCCACCGTGACTGTGTCGCCCGGTTTCTTGGCCGAGATGTCGTGGGACAGATCTTCGGCGCTGTTGACCGCCTTACCGTCGATCGAGGTGACGATGTCGCCGCCGACCGCGACCTGGCCGCCTTCGGTGCTGCCGCTCACGGTGCCGCCCTTGATGCCAGCCTTCTCGGCGGGCGTGCCTTTCTGCACGCTCTGCACGAGCGCACCGCTTTTCACCGGAAGGTTGAGCGCCGACAGCGAGCCGTCGATCGTCAGCGAGGTCAGCCCGATGTATGCCCCGCGAACGGTCCCGCCTTTCTCCAACTGCGAGATCTCCGCCTTCGCGGTGTCAATTGGGACGGCAAAGCCGATGCCGACGCTGCCGCCGCCGGAGCCGCCCGTCTCGATCTGCGAGTTGATGCCGATCACGCGACCGGCGGCGTCGAGCAGCGGCCCACCGGAGTTACCCGGGTTGATCGGCGCGTCGGTCTGCAGCACGTTGTCGATGGTGAAGCCGTTGGGCGCCGTGATCTGACGCTGCAACGCCGAGATGACGCCAGTGGTGAGCGTGC
>JAXDGQ010000007.1:0-8553 GCA_034664965.1 Solirubrobacteraceae bacterium
CGTTTACACCGAGCGCGAGCGCCAGGAGTGCACGACGCCGGCCGGTGTGGTGGATCCGGAGCGCCTGGCGGCCCGCTTCGCCGCGAAGGAGGCGACGCTGAAGGTCCTCAGGCCTGGTTCGGTCGGCTTGCCATTGTCGGCAATCGAGGTGCAGCGCCAGCCGGGAGGATGGGTCGAGCTCGGCCTCAGCGGTGCCGCGGCTAGGCTCGCGGCCGAGATCGGCATCGGCGAACTGGCGCTGAGCATCACCCATGAAGAGGGCTTCGCGTCGGCCGTGGTGGTCGCAGTCTGCGCTTGAGAAAACCGGCAAACCAGCCGATGAGGGCGTTATGAGAGATGAGATCCGCATTGTCATCAGAGACCACGCTCGCCTTCCGGTCGATGTCGAGGGCCTCGGCGCCGACGCCGACCTCTACCAGGCGGGAATGACCTCTCACGCCAGCGTCAACCTGATGCTGGCGCTCGAGGATCACTTCGACGTCGAGTTCCCAGACAGGATGTTGAGGCGCAGCGTGTTCGAGAGCATCGACTCGATCGCCGCAGCCGTGCAAGAGCTGCAAGTGGGCGCTGCCGCATGAGCGTCGCCGTCGACCGCGATCAAGCGTTCCTGAGCGCCGTGCGGCGCATCGCAGACGAGGTCGCCGCGGTCCACGCCGATGACGTGGACCGGGCTGCGCGGTTTCCGCTGGAGGCGGTTCAGGCGCTACGCGACGAGGGCGCGCTTTCGGCCTACGTTCCCGTCGAGCTCGGCGGGGGCGGGGTCAGCTTTCAGGCGATCGCCCGCGCGTGCCAGGAACTCGGGCGCCGCTGCGGCGCCAGCGCGATGGTGTTCGCGATGCACCAGATCCAGGTGGTCACGATCGTGCGCCACCTCGACGGTGCACAGTGGTTTGAGGCCTATCTCGGCGATCTCGTGGAGGAGCAGCGTCTGATCGCGTCGGTCACCTCCGAGGTGGGCACGGGAGGCGACATGGGGCGCTCGATCGCAGCCGTCACCCCCGGCTCCGACGGAGCCTTGCAGTTCGAGAAGCAGGCGCCGACCGTCAGCTATGGCGCCCACGCCGACGACCTGCTCAGCACCCTGCGCCGCGCCCCGGAGGCCGAGCCCGGCGACCAGGTCGTGGTCCTCTGCCGCAAGAACCAGATCGAGCTGGAGCAGACCGGCACCTGGGATCCGCTCGGAATGCGCGGCACGTGCTCCCCGGGCTACGTGGTGCGGGCCGAGTTCATGCCCGAGCAGGTGCTGCCCACTCCATTCCCCCGTGTATCGGTCGAGTCGATGGTCCCGGCGTCGCACATCTTCTGGTCGCACCTGTGGCTCGGGATCGCCACCGATGCCTTCGAGCGCGCGCGAGCCTTCGTGCGCGCCGCCGCCAAGCAGAAGCCGGGTCAGCCGTCGCCGGCCGCCGTGCGCCTCTCACACCTGATGAGCGAGCTTTCGCTGCTGCGTGCCGAGGTGGACTCCGCACTGGTCGAGTTCGTCGGCGCCTCGGAGGATCGCAGCCGCGAGCGCCTGTCGACGATGGCCGCCACGCTGCGCTTTAACAACCTGAAGATCGCCGCCTCCGAGCAGGCGCCGCGTGTCTGCCAGGGAGCGATGGGGGTGTGCGGAATCATGGGCTTCAAGAACGACACCCCATTCAGCGTCGGGCGCCATCTCCGCGACACGATGTCGGCGAGTCTGATGGTCGCAAACGAGCGCATCCACCAGACGAACGCGAGCCTGCTGCTGATCGCAAAGGACGTCTGATGGCCGAGTTTCGCGCGGGCACCGCCGATCAGGCGGCATTTCTCGCCGAGCTCATCGAGCGCGGCCTACTGCTCGATACCGGCGTGCCGGGCCTGTACGGTCGCAGCGGAGACTTCGAGGACGTGCGCGAAGCAGTGGCCGAGCTCGTCACGCGCGCCGTGGCTCCCGAGCGCCCCGAGCGCATGCGCTTTCCGCCGATCCTGCCTCGGCGAGACCTCGAGACCGTCGGCTATCTGAAGTCATTTCCCCACCTCGCGGGCAGTATCTTCGCGTTCGCGGGCGACGAGGCACAGGCGGCCGAGCAATACGCGCGCGCGAGCCGCCACGACGACTGGAGCGAGCACCAGACGATGACCGATCTCGTGCTCACGCCGGCCGCGTGCTACCCGGTCTATCCGGCGGTCGCCGCCCGCGGCCGGCTGGCGGCGCAGGGCGTCACGGTCGATGCGGGCGGGGCCTATGTCTTTCGCCACGAGCCATCGGGCGACCCGGCGCGCATGCAGATCTTCCACCAGCGCGAGATCGTCCGCATCGGCGAGCCGCAGGCGGTCGCCGAGTGGCGCGAGCGGTGGCGCGATCGCGCGGTCCTGCTGCTCGGAGAGATCGGGCTCGACGTCGAGCTCGAGGTAGCGACTGACCCGTTCTTCGGGCGCAGCGGCAGGATGCTCGCCGCGAGCCAGCGCGAGCAGGAGCTCAAGTTCGAGGTCACCGTGCAAGTCGCCGGACCCGAGCCGACAGCTCTCGCCTCGTTCAACTATCACCAGGATCACTTCGCCGACGCATACGGACTGCAGGCCGGCGAAGGCGGCGCCCACACGGCCTGCCTCGGATTCGGCCTGGAGCGAATCGCGCTCGCGCTGTTCAGGACGCACGGACTCGCGGTCGGCTCGTGGCCGGCGGATGTACGAGCGAAGCTGGGCACGGCATGAACGCCCCCGTGACAGGGCTGGTGAGCCTGCTGGCGCTCGATCCACGGACCTACCGGTCGCACCCGCTGCACGCGCCGGAGCGGACCTACAGGGAGATCAATTGCTACACCGACATCCTCGTCGAGCTGCTGCACGCACGCGGACACGAGCCCTTGGCCGTGATGGGGGGCACCGTGGAGATGGACTTCGAGGGGGATCAGTGGACGTTCTTCAAGCCCGCTGCGGAGGACCTCCAGCTGCTCTACGGCCTCGACATCCACGAGATGCAGACCTACCGCGCGCTCCCCGATCAGATCGCCGAGCAGATCGAGCGCGGCCGAACCGTCGCCGTCGAGGTGGATTCGTGGTACCTGCCCGACACGGCGGCCACCAGCTACCACTGCGAACACGTCAAGAGCTCGATCGTGGCGCAGGCGATCGACACGGCGGGCGAGTGCCTGCACTACTTCCACGCGACGGGCCTCTATGAGTTGCAGGCAGAGGACTATCGCGGCGTCTTTCGCCTTGGCCGCCCTTTCTCCGATGACGTGCTGGCGCCCTACACCGAGCTCGTGCGCTTCGATGCACAGGGCGCGGTCGCCGCGGGTGAACTGCGCGACACCGCCGGGCACCTGCTGCGCAGGCACCTCGATCGCCGGCCGGCGACGAACCCGTTCGTTCGCTTCGGCGAGCAGCTGGAACGCGACCTGCCGCGCCTACTCGAGGGCGACGCGGGCGACTACCACGCATACGCATTCGCGACGGTACGCATGGCGGGCGCCGCCTTCGAGGCCGCTGCGTCGCACGTCGACTGGCTGCTCGGGAGCAGGGGCGCAGCGGCGCGCGAGGCCTTCATCGAAGTGACGGAGGGTTGCAAGGTCCTGTCCTTCCGGCTGGCACGCAGGCGAGCCTTCGACCCTCAACCGGCAATCGAGGCGCTCTCGGCTGCCTGGGACGAGGCGCTAGGTCGACTCGATGACATCGCTACCTGAGCTCGCCGGGGCGGCGCAAGCGCGAACCCGCGGCCGCATCGAGGATCACGAGGTTCATCCGCTGTCAGAAGGCTGGCAGGTGGCGGCGACCCCACCGGGCGGCTGCTCGCACCCCGATGATCTGAACGCCGCGACCTGGTGGCCCGCGCGGGTGCCCGGGACGGCCGCCGCGGCCCTCCAGGACGCGGGTGCCTGGCAGCCGGGCGACGCCTATGACTTCGACGCCGAGGACTGGTGGTTTCGCACGAGCTTCGACGCCGCCCCCGCAGGCGCGGACGAGCAGGTCGTGCTGTGCCTCGACGGCATCGCAACCGTGGCGGATGTCTATCTCAACGGCGCGCGGGTGCTGGACAGCGAATCGATGTTCGCTACGCACGAGCTCGACGTCGGCGTGCTGCTGGCGAGCACCAACGAGCTCGCCATCCATTGCCGCGCGCTCGCGCCGATGCTCTCGGCGCGGCGGCGCCCCCGTGCGCGCTGGCGCACACGCCTGGTCGCCAACGGCCTGCGCTTCTTCCGCACGATGCTGCTGGGGCGTGCCCCCGGCGTTGCGCCGGGCCCGGCCGCCGTCGGCCCCTGGCGCGCCGTGCGCGTGGAGCGACGGCGACACGTTCTCGTCGATCAGCTCCAGCTCCGTGCAAGCCTCGCCGGCACCGAGGGCGAGCTGTCGGTACGCGGGCGCCTGCGCAGCCTCGGCGACTCAGAGGTCGTCTCCGTGGCCGTGGAGCTCTCCCGCGCAGACGACAGCCTGCGCGGTGCGCTGTCGCTCACGCCGACCGACGGCGCGATCGAGGTCCGCGGCCGCCTGCAAGTGCCCGACGCCGCGCTGTGGTGGCCGCATACCCACGGCGAGCCGTCGCTCTATGACGCTTCGCTCATCGTGTCGCTTGCCACGCGAAGCATCGCCGTGGACGCGGGCCGAGTCGGCTTTCGCAGCCTGCAGTTCGGAGATGGCGACGAGCACGACGTCGAGGTGGATGGCGTCGACCTGCGGGTCAACGGAGTGCCTGTGTTCGCCCGGGGGTGCGTGTGGACGCCGGTCGACGCCGTGGGTCTCGCTCCGGCGGCGAAGTCGCTGCGCTCGGCGCTCGAGCAGGTTCGCGACGGCGGGATGAACCTGCTGCGCATCGCCGGAACGAGCGCCTACGAGGACGATGCATTTCACGATCTCTGCGACGAGCTGGGGGTCCTGGTCTGGCAGGACTTCATGTTCGCCAACCTCGACTATCCGATCTCTGACCCGGCATTCCACGCTGCCGTGACGCGTGAGGCGCGAGCCGTTCTGGCGCGCCTGGCGGGACGCCCGAGCCTGGCGGTCCTCTGCGGCAACAGCGAGGTCGAGCAGCAGGTCGCGATGCTCGGGCTCGATCCCTCGCTCGGACGCGGTGAGCTGTTCGGCGAGCTGCTGCCGTCACTGGTTCGCGAGAGCTGCACAGACGCCCTCTATGTCCCCTCGGCGCCGTGCGGCGGCGATCTGCCGTTCAGAACCGATCGAGGGATCTCCAACTACTACGGAGTGGGCGGATATCGACGCCCACTCGAGGATGCCCGCCGGGCCGAGGTCCGCTTTGCGGCCGAGTGCCTGGCGTTCTCCAACGTCCCGGATGAGACGGCCATCGAACGGATGCATCCGGGCGCACCGGGCGATCTCGTCGTGCACCACCCGCGCTGGAAGGCGGGTGTGCCGCGAGATGCCGCGAGCGGCTGGGACTTCGAGGACGTCCGCGATCACTATCTCCAGCGGCTCTTCGAGATCGAGCCGGCCGAGCTGCGCCGCGTCGACCACGAGCGCTACCTGGAGCTCTCGCGGGCCGTGACGGGAGAGGTCATGGCAGAGACCTTGGGCGAGTGGCGTCGTGCCGCCTCGCCGTGCAGCGGCGCACTCGTGCTCTGGCTGCGCGACCTCGCGCCCGGTGCGGGTTGGGGCGTCCTCGACGATCGCGGCGAGCCGAAGGTCGCCTACCACCACCTGCGCCGCGCCCTGGCGCCGGTGGCTGTGTGGACGACCGACGAGGGCCTGGGAGGAGTCCTCGCACACGTCGCCAACGACCGACCGGCTCCGCTGACAGCGTGGCTGCGCGTGGCGCTGTATCGCGATTTCGGACATCGGGTGGACGAGGCCGAGCAGCTGATCGAGCTGCCCGCACACAGCACGCGCCACTGGGACCTCGAGGCGCTGCTCGGTCGCTTCGTGGATGCAGCGTGGGCTTACCGGTTCGGACCGGCGCCGCACGACCTGATCGTGGCGAGCCTTGAAAGCGCGGACAAGCCGGCGCCGGGACGGGGCGAGGGCCGACCGGACAGGGCAATACTGTCGCAATCGATGCGCTTCCCCGCCGGCCGTCCCTTGGCGACCGAGTCGCCGGCCCGCCTGGGCCTGGCAGCGAGCCTGCACGACGACGAGGGCGCCGCCATGCGACTGTCGGTGCGATCGGATCGCTTTGCCTACGGGGTCCGCGTCCACGTCCCCGGGTTCCGGGCCGCCGACGATGCCTTCTCGGTCGAGCCGGGCGGCGAGAGAAGCACGCTCCTGCTTCGCAGGCAGGACGACGCCGTCTACGCCGGTGGTTGGCTGACCGCGATCAACCTCGCTGGGCGCATCAAGCTCTCCGCACAGCAGCCACGGATCCGGTCCACGTCGGCTGAGGCAGGCTGCCCTGCACTCGACACAGCTCCCGAAGGGCCGTCCACTTGAGCTCAGCACCAACAGCCCGCGCCTTCTACCTGCAAGGTCTCCGCGAGCCGGTGTTCGCGCTCTTTCACGCGCCGCAAGCCGCCGCGCGCGACACCGCCGTGCTCATCTGCCCGCCGTTCGGCTGGGAGGACGTGTGCTCCTATCGCAGCCGCCGCGAGTGGGCAGATCAGCTCGCGCGCGCCGGCTATCCCACCTTGCGCATCGACCTGCCGAGCACCGGAGACAGCGGCGGGTCGCCGGACGATCCCCAGCGGCTGGACGCCTGGGTCGCGGCTGTCGGCGCAGCGAGCCGCTGGTTGGGGGCCAACGGCGCAGATGCAGTGGCCGCGATCGGCATCGGGCTGGGCGGGCTGGTGAGCTGCGCAGCGGTCGCCGAGGGCGCGCCGATCGACGAGATCGTGCTGTGGGGAGTGCCATCGCGAGGCAGGACGTTCGTACGCGAGCTGCGCGCGTTCGGGCGTATGGAGAACACGAAATTCGCCAGGCGCGGGGAGCACGAGCCGCCGCTTCCCGACGGAAGTGTGGGCGCGGGAGGCTTCGTACTCAGCGCCGAGACCGGTCACGCGCTGGAGCGGCTGGACCTGGCCGAGCTCGCGGTGCCCGCGGACCGCCTGCGCCGGGCTCTGCTGTTGGAGCGAGATGGCATCAGCGTCGATAGGCGCCTGTACGAGCACCTGCGGTCAAGCGGCGTGGATGTCCAGGTCGCACCCGGTCCGGGCTTTGGGGCGATGATTGCCGAGCCCCAGGAAGCGCGCCCCCCGCGCGAGGTCTTCGCCGCCGTGGCCGTCTGGCTCGGCGAGGCTCGCCGCGGCGACGCGTCCTGCGG
Source organism: Solirubrobacteraceae bacterium (assembly GCA_034664965.1). GTDB lineage: Bacteria > Actinomycetota > Thermoleophilia > Solirubrobacterales > Solirubrobacteraceae > Palsa-744. Next base: position 7,172 of record JAXDGQ010000007.1, read on the forward strand.
AGAGGCAGAGCGCCCCGCAGGATCGCCCGGCGGGCAGAATGGTCACGTCGGCGCCCGAGCCGGCAACGGTGCGTCGCCGTCGCCGCTCAGCGACGCGCGGGACACCGCCGAGCTGATCGTCGAGGGGGTCCGCGTGCGCGAGACGCCCCTGAGCATCCAGCAGCCCTTCGGGCGACTGTTCGGGGTGCTGACCGAGCCCGCCGATGGGGCTGGGCGGGAGCTCGGCGCCATCCTGCTCAATGCCGGGGCGATCCGCCGGATCGGACCCAACCGCATGTGGGTCGACATGGCCCGGCGGTGGGCGGCCCGAGGCGTGCCCTCTCTGCGGCTCGACCTGGAGGGCCTCGGAGACGCCGACGGCGACGCCGCGCGCTTTGCGGACGTCGCCGAGCTCTACGTCCCGGAGCTCGTCGCCCAGGTGCGCAGCGCGATCGACGTGCTGGAGGCTCGCAATGCGGTGGGCAACTTCGCTCTCGCCGGGCTCTGCTCGGGCGCGTACTGGTCGTTTCACGGTGCGCTCGAAGACGAGCGGGTGGTGGCGGCCTTCATGCTCAATCCGCGCACGCTGTTCTGGGATGCCACGCTGGAAAACGTCCGCTATGTTCGCCGGGGGCTGCTGCAGCCATCGTCCTGGCGGATGGTCTTGCGCGGCGACGTGCGGCTGTCGCGCGTGGGCAGAGTCGTGCGGTACGCGCCGCGGTCGATGTTCAGACACCTGATCGCGCGCTGGCGCTCTCACGGTGAGCGTGACGAGCTCGATGTCGCGTTGGACCGCCTGAGCAGCCTGAACAAGCATCTCGTGTTCGTGTTCTCCGAGAACGAGCCGCTCTATGAAGAGCTCCAGCGCCAGGGACGTCTGGGCGACCGCTGGCCGAAGGTTGCGCTGGAGTTGCTTCCCGGCCGCGATCACACGCTGCGACCGGCCTACTCGCAGCGCCGCGCCCACGACGCGCTCGATCGGGCGCTCGAGCACGAGCTGGACCGGGTCAAGGCGTGAGCCTGACGGTGCAGGGCCGCAGCGAGCAGGTCGAGGACGACCCGCCGCCGACCGGCAGGCGCTCCTCGCGCATCCTGCTGAACGCCGGCTTTCGCGCGCTGGCCGACATCGGCTCGAAGATCGCCACGGCGGCGCTGTACATCTTCGTCGCCCGCAAGCTCGGCGCGTCCGAGTTCGGCATCTTCGTCTTCGCGCTCGCGTTCGTGGGCGTCGTGACCGCTATCGGCACCTTCGGGCAGGACATCGTCCTGGTCCGCGAGGTGGCTCGCGATCACGGGCGCCTGGAGGAGTACTACTCAAACGCCATGGTTTCACGCGCGATGTTCAGCATCCCGCCGCTGCTCGTGGCGCTGCTGATCGCGTGGCTCGGGGGAATGAGCGAGCA
>JAXDGQ010000008.1:0-2783 GCA_034664965.1 Solirubrobacteraceae bacterium
CGCAGGTCCATCTCGCCGCGGTCGTTGCGGTGGAAGGTCACGCCCATGTGCTCCAGGTGCATCACCTCGCCGGGAGCCTCCGAGCACATCACTTCGATCGCGTCCTGGTCGCCGAGGAAGTCCGAGCCCTTGACCGTGTCATAGGCGTGGGAGTGCCAGTCGTCGTCGAGGCTGATCGCCGCGTTGATGCCGCCGGCCGCCGCCACCGAGTGCGAGCGCACCGGGTGGACCTTGCTCATGATCGCCACGCTCGCGCCCTCGCGGGCAGCCGCGAGGGCGGCGCGCTGGCCCGCGAGACCGGCCCCGATGATCAATACGTCGTGTGCTGGCATGGCTCTCTGAGGTCGGCTACGTGGGCAAAAAGGGGTCGCTGCGCCGGGGACTCTATAACGCCTTACCGCTGCAACCGCGTCACGCTCAGGTCGCAGCGCGCAGCGCGCGGCGCACCTCGGCGAGCGTAACCACGCCGCGCAGGACCCCGTCCTGATCGACCGCGACCATCGCCCCCAGACGTCCGAGGCCCTCCGAGCCGAGCAGCGTTTCCAGCGGTTCTGCCTCGTCGATGCGCACCTGGATGTCCTGCTCGAGCACGTCCACGACCGGCAGGGCCGGGCGCCCGGCGGAGATCTCCTCGTCCACGCGCGCCGCGCGCACCACGCCGAGGAAGTGGCGCGCCGGATCGACGACCGCGAACCACGGCCAGCGGTAGCGCAAGAAGAACTGCTCGTGCGCGTCCAGCAGCGTCGCGGCGGCCGGGATCGTCACCGGCTCGCGGTCCATGATGTCCGCGACCGTGATGCTTTGGATGCGCCGGCCCACCACCCCCTGCACGACGGCCGCCCCGGCCGCCTGGTAGAGGAAGTAGGCCAGCAGGATGCAGGACACCCCGATCGAGCCGGCGCCAGTGGCCAGCGCCCACAGCCCGAGCGCGCCGAGCACCAGCGCAAAGCCCTGTCCGGCGCGCCCGGTCGCGTGGGTCGCGCGGTTGCGATCGCCCGTGCGCCACCAGATCGCCGCGTGCGCGATGCGCCCGCCGTCGAGCGGGAAGGCCGGCACCAGGTTGAACACGAGCACCAGCGCGTTGATCGTCGCCAGCCAGCTGAGCCACACCAGCGCCGGCGTCGCGCGGACGTTGGGTTCGGCCACGGCCACTTCGAAGAAGCTCTTTGAGTCGGTCATCAGCCTGCCCGCGCCCACGCAGGCGATGATCACGACGAGCGTGACCAGCGGTCCGGCGACGGCCACGCGAAACTCGGTCTTGGGATCCTTGGACTCCTCCGTGCGCGTGATGCCGCCCAGCGCCCACAGGTCGATGCCCGCGACCTGCAGCCCGTTGCGCCGGGCGACCAGCGCATGCCCCAGCTCGTGCAGCACCAGCGAGCCGAAGAACGACAGCACCGAGGCGACGGCCACCAGGTAAGCGGTGGTGCGCGAGCCGCCGAGCTGTTCGTGAAAGATCGGCGTGACGAAGATGATGAACACGAACAGCACCACGAACCAGCTGATGCCGACGCCCACGCGGATGCCGAAGATGCGGGCGAGCTGGAAGTTCGTGCGTGGCGCCATCACCAAGTCATGGTAGGCGGGTGCGGGGTCGCGCTGGTCGCTTGCGGCGGCGCGCAGAGCGCGCGCGACGTTCAGCCGGCTTGCGGCAGGCTGCGCGCGATGATCGCGCCGAAGTCGCTGCCCGCCGGCAGCGTGCCGTACTCCAGCCCGCCTTCGCCGCCCAGGCGCGAGGCGCAGAAGGCGTCGGCCACGCCAGCCGGGGCGTTGCGCACGAGCAGCGAGCCCTGCAGGCACAGCGCCATGCCTTCGACCACCCGGCGGGCTCGCGTCTCCAGCGTCGCCGGGTCGGCGAACTGCCCCTCCAGCGCGTCGACGCGCGTGTCCAGGCGCTTGTCGGCGCCTTGGGCCTCGCGGACCTCGTCGAAGAACACCTCCAGCGAGCGCGGCGAGCGCGTCAGCGCGCGCAGCACGTCGAGGCTCATCACGTTGCCCGAGCCCTCCCAGATCGACGCCAGCGGCGCCTCGCGGTACAGGCGCGGCATGCCCGACTCCTCCACGTAGCCGTTGCCGCCGAGGCACTCCAGCGACTCGAACGCGTGGTTGGGTGCGCGCTTGCACGTCCAGAACTTGCCCACGGCCGTCGCCAGGCGCTTGAACAGCTGCGCGTCGGTGTCGTTGTCGCCGTTCTCCGCGTCGCAGTGCGCTTCGTCGTAGGCGCGCGCCAGGCGCATCGCCAGCGCCGTCGTCGCCTCGGACTCCAGGCACAGATCCGCGAGCACGTTGCGCATCAGCGGCTGGTCGATCAGCGTCTTGCCGAAGGCCTGGCGGTGGGCGGCGTGGTGTGTGGCGTTGACCACGCCGGTGCGCATGCCCGCAGCCGCGCCGATCACGCAGTCCAGTCGTGTGTGCCCGACCATCTCGATGATCGTCGGCACACCGCGGCCGGGCTCGCCGACCATCCGCGCCCACGCGCCGTGCAGCTCGATCTCGCTGGAGGCGTTGGAGCGGTTGCCCAGCTTGTCCTTCAGGCGCTGGATGTGAAACTGGTTGCGCTCGCCGTCGGGCAGGATGCGCGGCAGGAGGAAGCACGACAGCCCCTCGTCGGTCTGCGCGAGCACCAAGAAGACATCGCACATCGGCGCCGAGCAGAACCACTTGTGCCCGGTGATCTCGTACTCCGCCCCCGCGCCGCCGCCGTTCAAGGGCCGCGCCACCGTCGTGTTCGCGCGCACGTCCGAGCCGCCCTGCTTCTCGGTCATCGCCATGCCGGCGATCGC
>JAXDGQ010000009.1:0-14254 GCA_034664965.1 Solirubrobacteraceae bacterium
CCGCCACGGCGAACTCGGCGAACTCCTCGGCGCGCAGCGCCTGGGGCCCATCGCAGATCGCCTCCTCGGGATTCGGATGAACCTCGACGATGATCCCGTCGGCGCCGACCGCGGCCGCCGCGAGCGACAGCGGGCGCACGAGATCGCGCCGCCCGGCCGCGTGGCTGGGGTCGACGATCACCGGCAGGTGCGAGAGCTCCTTGAGCACAGGCACGGCCATCAGGTCGAGCGTGAAGCGGTAGGCGGTCTCGAACGTGCGGATCCCGCGCTCGCACAGCATCACATTGGGGTTGCCTTCCTTGAGGATGTACTCGGCTGCCATCAGCAGCTCGTCGAGCGTCGAGGAGAGGCCGCGCTTGAGCAGCGCCGGGCGCCCCGAGCGGCCGATCTCTGCCAGCAGCGGGTAGTTCTGCATGTTGCGCGCTCCGATCTGCACCACGTCGGCCACCTCCAGCACGGCGTCGATGTCGCGCATGTCCATCAGCTCTGTGACGATCGGCAGCCCCGTCTCCGCCTTTGCCTCGGCGAGCAGCCGCAGCCCCTCCTGCCCGAGGCCCTGGAAGGCGTACGGCGAGGTCCGCGGCTTGTACGCGCCGCCGCGCAGCAGCGTGGCGCCCGCGTCGCGCACGACCCGCGCGGTCTGCAGCATCTGCTCACGCGACTCGACGGTGCAGGGGCCGGCGATCAGCGCGAAGTTGTCGCCACCGACCTTGCGCCCTTCGATGTCGAGCACCGATCGCTCGCCATGCGTGATCTGCGAGGAGGCGAGCTTGTACGGCTTGAGGATCGGCACGACGCGATCAACGCCCGGCTGGCCCTCCAGCCCCAGGCCCTCGACGGTGACGTCCTGCTCGACGTCTCCGATTGCCCCGATCACGGTCACGCGCGCGCCCCGGCTGCGGTGGGCGAGCGCGCCCGCACGCTCTATTTTCTCGACGACCGCGTCGACCTCCTCGTCGGTCGCGGTCTCCTTCATGACGATCATCATCGACTCATCCTTTCAACAACTCCGAAGCTTATGGGGTGGGAACTGGCTTGGCCAGCGCCGGACGGGCTCCGTGATGTTCGCGCGCCGCCGAGGCGAGACTCGCGAGGTGGGACGCTGCTGCCCCGTTGCCAGGCGCTCAATCCCCTGCGGCGGGGACTCCATGCGGCACGAGGTCCCCGCTCACGTACGGGACCGGGCCGAAGCGCCTAGCTAAATCGCCAGGTGCGGGCGTAATACGACCATTCGGCGCGCGCGCGAGAACTGCAGGTGGATGCGGTGGCAGCGGCTGACATAGTCGTTGGTCGAGGTTGTAGCACCTTCACAGCACCTCGGCAAGTGCGTCCAGAAAGCGTGCGTTCTCATCCGGCGTGCCGTAGGTCACGCGAAGCGATCCCGCACCGCCCAGCGCGCTGCCGCCGCGGACCAGCACGCCGCGCTCCTGCAGGCCGCGCATGACCACCTGCTCGTCGCGCTCGGCGCCGAGTTCAAACCAGCAGAAGTTGGCCTGCGAATCGGCCGGCTCGATCCCCAGCGCGCGCAGTCGCTCATCGACGGAGATGCGCTCGGCTACGTTGCGCGCGACGCGGTCGATGACCGCATCCTGGTGCTCCAGCGCCTCCACCGCGGCGGCCTGGGCGAGCGCGTTGCAGAAGAACGGCTGGCGCACCTGGTCGAGCGCCTGGGGCAGGCGGTCGGAGCCGCACAGCGCGAAGCCGACGCGCAGGCCACACAGCCCGTGCACCTTGGAGAACGTTCGCAGCAGCACGAGGTTGGAGTGCTGCTCGAGCAGGTCGATCGACGCGTCGGGGTCCCCCAGCAGGTTGAACTCGCAGTAGGCCTCGTCGACGATCACGCACACGTGCGGCGGCACCTCGGCGAGGAAGTCAGCGATCTCGCGCAACGGAAGCGCAGTGCTGGTGGGGTTGTTCGGGTTGCACACGATCGCCAGCCGCGTGGCGACGGTGATCTCGCGCAGCATCGCCGGCAGGTCGTGGCGATCTTCGTCATCGAGCGCCACGGTGATCGCGCGCGCGCCGGAAGCCGCGCCGAGGTGCGGGTAGACCGAGAACGACGGCCACGCGTAGACGAGCTCGGCGCCCGGCTCCAGCAGCGCCTCCCCGGCGGCCAGCAGGATGTCGCAGGAGCCGTTGCCGATCGCGATGCGCGATTGCGGGACGCCATAGCGATCGCTCAGGCGATGGCGCAGGAGGGAGTTGGCGGGATCCGGGTAGCGGTTGAGCGTGACCAGCGCGCGCTCGATCGCCGCCCGCACCTGCGGCAGCGGCGGATAGGGCGACTCGTTGCTCGCGAGGCGCACCGGCGGCGCCTCGTCGGCGTAGCCGCCCGCGACCGGATACGTCGGCAGCCTGGCGACACGATCTGAGAACTCGAGGGGCACCTCCCCATTGTGCCGCGCCCGTCGCGGCCGTGCCCGGTCACGCCCAGATCGTGTGCTCGCCTCTACTGCGCGGCCTGTAAATCCTCGCGCAGGGTGCTCGCCTCGCCGAGGTAGACGTGCTGGGACTCGTGACCCTCCTGCGCGTAGTAGTGGATCAGCACCCTGATCACCCGCGGCAGCGCGCGAGGCACGGCAATCTCGCGGGCGCAGAGCAGGGGCACGTTCTGAAAGCCCAGAGCGCGCGCGGCCACCGCTGGGAACTCTGCGTTGAGGTCGTTGGTCGCCGTGAAGATGCAGCTGACGACGTTCTCGGGCAGGAGCGCGTTGCGCTGCATGATCTCCTGCATGAGCGTCGTCGTCGCGTCGAGGATCTCGCTGGCGTCGTTGCGCTCCACGCTGGCGGCGCCGCGTAGGGCGAACAGTCGCATGCGCGCGATTGTGTCAGAGCGCACGGCGCAGCAGGTCGCTCTCGCGCGGTGACAGGCGCCTGTGCTCGCCCACCCCGAGGCCGTCCAGGTGCAGCGGGCCGAAGCGCACGCGCACCAGTTGGCGCACCGGATGACCGACCGCCGCGCACATGCGCCGCACCTGGCGCTTGCGGCCCTCGTGGATCGTCAGCTCGATCTCGCGCTCGCCCAGGCGCCGGACCCTCGCGGGGGCCGTTATCCCGTCATCGAGCTCCACTCCGTCGCGCAGGCGCGCCAGCGCCGCGCCGCCGATCGCCCCGCCGCCGATCGTCGCGCGGTAGGTCTTGGGGACCTCGAAGCTCGGGTGCGTCAGCCGGTTGGCCAGCTCGCCGTCGTTGGTCAGCAGGATCAGCCCGCTGCTGTCGGCATCCAGGCGACCGACCGGATACAGGCGCATCCCCCGCGCCCCAACCAGGTCGACGACCGTCGGGCGCCCGTGCGTGTCATGGGCGGTCGAGACCACCCCGATGGGCTTGTGCAGGGCGTAGGTGACGCGCTTCTCGGGCCCCTCCAGCAGGCGTCCGTCGACACTCACGCGGCTGTCCTGGTCGACGTCGCGCGCAGGGTCGGTGACGACCTCTCCGTCGAGGCTCACGCGCCCGGCGGCGATCATCGTCTCCGCGGCTCGCCGCGAAGCGACGCCCGCGTGGGCGAGGTACTTGACCAGGCGCATGTGCTGCCACCATAAGCAGTCGTGGACCTGCCCCAGCTCGAGACGACGCTTGCTGCATGCGACCAGCCGCGCTTTCGCGCGCGGCAGGTGTGGGCTTGGACGGCCAGGGGCGCGAGCAGCTTCCAGGAGATGACCGACCTGCCGGCATCGCTGCGCGAGACGCTCGCACGCGAGCTGCCGTTCTCCAGCCTCACGCTGCGCGACGAGGCTCGCGCTGGCGACGGCACGGTCAAGGCGCTCTTCGCGACCGCCGACGGACGCCCGCTGGAGGCCGTGCTGATGCGCTACCGCGACGGGCGGCGGTCGCTCTGCGTGTCCTCGCAGTCGGGTTGCCCGCTGACCTGCACGTTCTGCGCCACCGGGCAGATGAAGTTCGCACGCAACCTCACCGCCTCGGAGATCATCGACCAGGCGCTGCACTTCCGCCGGATGGAGCGCGCGCCGCAGGGACTCACCAACTGCGTGTTCATGGGCATGGGCGAGCCGATGCTCAACCTCGACAACGTGCTCGCCGCGTGCGAGCGCCTGCCCGACCTGGGCATCGGCCACCGCCACACGGCGATCTCCACCGTGGGCTGGATCCCCGGCATCGAACGGCTCGCCGAGCAGGACATGCCATTGCGCCTGGCGCTGTCGCTGCATGCCGCCGACGAGGCGCTGCGCTCGGAGCTGATGCCCGTCAACGACCGCTATCCGCTGAGCGATGTGATCGAGGCGTGCCGGGCCTTCTACGCGCGCAAGCGTCGGCGCGTGTTCGTCGAGTACGTGATGCTCAAGGGCGTAAACGACCGCTACGAGCAGGCGCTCGCGCTGGCGCGCGCACTCGCCCCCCGGCAAGACGGCGAACGCTCGATCTTCAAGATCAACCTGATCCCCTACAACCCCACCGATTCGCCCTACGAGGGCTCCACGCGCGCGTCCATCGCCGCTTTCCGCGATGCGCTGCTCGCGCGCGACATCCCGGCCACGATCCGCCTCACGCGCGGCCAGGACATCGATGCGGCCTGCGGTCAGCTGGCCGCGAAGAGCGGCTGAAGACAGCCCTAGCCGGCGCGGGCCTCTCCGGCCTTGAGCAGCCGCTCGCGCAGCTCGGCCTGCTCCTCGGGCGTCGGGTCCCAGCGCGCGACATCGGGCAGCTCCTGGAGCGTGCGCAGGCCGAATAGCTTGAGGAACTGCGTGGTCGTGCGGTAGATGACGGCGCCGAACTGCGAGTGGCCGGCCTCCTCGATCACGCCGCGATCGAGCAGCGTCGCGACGGCTGAGTCGGCGCTGACGCCGCGGACGCGCGCGATCTCCGGGCGCGAGACGGGCTGCAGGTAGGCGACGATCGCCAGCGTCTCGGCCTGCGCGGGGGTCAGCGTGGAGACGCGCGGGCGGCTGAACAGGCGTCGTGCGGCCTCCTCGGACTCGGGATCTGAGGCGAACGTCCAGCCGCCGCCGAGCTCGCGCAGCGCGATGCCCGAGCGTCCGGGCGCATGGCGTTCTGACAGCAGCGCCAGCGCCGCGACCACCGCCCCCTCGCCCGCCTGCGTCGCCTCGGCCAGCTCCGCCGCGCTGAGCGGGTCGGTCGACAGGAACAGCAGCGACTCGATCGTGCGCGCAAGTCGGGGAGCGCCGTCGGGCCGCTGCGCGTCGCTCACGCCGCCGGCCCTCCGGCGGCGGCGCCGGCCAGCGTAACCGGGCCCGCAGGGGCGGCGCTCTCGGGCGAATGCACGGCGATCTCGCCGAAGCTCTCGCCCTGCTGCCAATCGGCCTCGCCGCGTTTGTACAGCTCCAACAGCGCGAACAGCGTCACCGCGACGGTCATCCGATCGGCGCCGCGCACCGCCTCCTCGAAGCTGAACGCGCCGCGGCGCAGCAGGCCGCGAAGCAGCGCCAGGCGCTCTGACACGGCCACGCGCGGCACGGCGACGTGGAGCAGGTTGATCTGCGCAGGCATCAGCAGCAGGCGCCCCATCGCCTCGCCCAGCACCTGCGGGTCCTGTGAGCCCTCCTCGGGGGGCACGATCGTGCGTCGCAGGGCGGCGGGCAAAGGCGCCTCGCGGAAGCGAACCCCGCGCTCGTGCGCGAGCAGCTCACCGAGGTGAGCCGCAGCCGAGCGGTAACGGCGCGCGTCGAGCATGCGCGCGAGCAGCTCCTCGGCGGCCTGTTCGGGCTCGATGTCGAGCTCCTCCTCCTCCTCGCCCATCAACATCAGCCGGGACTTCAACTCGAGCAGCGCCGCGATCAGCACGATGAACTCCGTCGCCGTCTCCAGGTCCAGCTCGCCGCGCTGCTCGAGGTGGTCGAGGTAGGCGAGCACGACCTCGGCCAGCTGGAGCTCGAGCAGGTCGACCTCTTCGCGCAGCACGAGCGTCAGCAGCAGGTCAAACGGCCCGGTGAACACCTCCAGGTCGAGCTCGAGCGTGGAAATGCTCATGCGCTCAAGTTACTGTCCGCGCCCGACGGGGGCCGCCGACACCCATGTGCTCACGCACGTCGGCCAGCGTCTCGGCGGCGATCGTCTCGGCGTGCGCCGCCCCATCGCGCAGGAGCTGCTCGAGCGCATCCTCGTCGGCGCGTAGGCGCTCGTAGCTCTCGCGCACCGGCGCCAGGTAATCGACGACGGCGGCTGCGACGGCGGTCTTCAACTCGCCGTAGCGGACCTGGGCGAGCTCCGCCTCCACCGTCGCCGGCTCTGAGCCGCGCACGGCGGCAAGGATCTCGATCAGGTTGCTGACGCCCGGCTTGTCGGGCGAGCGCCGAACCTCCGAGCCGGAGTCGGTGACGGCACTCTTGAACTTCTTCTCGATCGCCTTGGGCTCGTCGAGCACGTACACGGTCCCCTGAGCGCCCGAGCCACCCGTCGTGGACATCTTGCGCGTGGGATCCTGCAGGTCCATGACGCGAGCGCCAACCTCCGGGATGCGGTGCTCCGGTACGACGAGCACGTCCTCACCCTCACCGAAGCGGGCGTTGAAGCGCCGCGCCACGTCGCGCATCAGCTCGAGGTGCTCGCGTTGATCCTCGCCGACGGGCACCTCCTGCGCGCGGTAGGCGAGCACGTCGGCGGCCTGCAGCACCGGATACAGAAGCAGCGCCGCGGACACGAGCTCGCGCTGGGAGAGCGACTTGTCGCGGAACTGGTGCATGCGCTGCAGGCGCCCGAGCTCGGTGACGCTCGAGAGCAGCCAGGTGAGCTCGGTGTGCTGGGGCACGTCTGACTGGCGAAACAGCGTGCAGCGCGCCGGGTCCAGCCCGGCGGCGAGCAGGATCGCCGCCGTGTCGTATGTGCGCTCGCGCAGCTCGGCCGGCTCGTAGGGGACCGTGATCGCGTGCAGATCGACGATGCAGTAGATCGCCTCGCCGCGGTCCTGACCCGCCACGTACTGGGCGATCGCGCCGATGTAGTTGCCCAGGTGCTTGCGGCCCGTGGGCTGGATGCCGGAGAAGATGCGCACGCGAGTCGCCGCCTAGCGTCGCCGGAGCACGCTGTCGGTGATCCAGGGCGGGTCCCAGCCTCGTTCGCCCGGGTTGACGTTCAACCCGGGAGCGACGATCTCGTCGATCCGGTCGAGCAGCTCGTCGTCGAGCGAGCTCTGCAGCGCCGGAAGCTGACTCTCGAGCTGCTCCATCGTGCGCGGTCCGATGATCGGCGCGGTGACCGCCGGGTGGCTCTTGACGAACGCGAGCGCCAGCTCGATCAGCGTAAGCCCCGACTGCTCTGCCAGCTGCGCCAGCGCCTGCACCGCCTCCAGCTTGCGCTGGTTGGCGGGGAGTGACATGTCATAGCGCGAGGGAAGCATCTGCGCGCGGCGGCTGGAGCCGGGCGACTCGCCGTCCTTTGAGTATTTGCCCGACAGCCAGCCGCCGGCCAGCGGGCTCCACGGAATCACCCCCATGCGGTGCTTCTGACACACCGGCAGCACCTCCGCCTCGACCGCTCGGTGCAGCAGCGAGTAAGGGGGCTGCTCGCAGACGAAGCGCTCGCGCCCGCGCCGCTGCGCGACCCACTGCGCCTCGACGATCTGACCCGGCGGGAAGGTCGAGCTGCCGATGTAGCGAACCTTGCCGGCGCGCACCAGGTCGGTCAGCGCGCCGAGCGTCTCGTCGATGTCGGTGTCGATCTCCGGGCGGTGGATCTGGTAGAGGTCGATCCGGTCGGTTTTGAGCCGCCGCAGGCTGTTCTCGACCTCCTGCACGATCCAGCGCCGCGTGTTGCCGAACTGGTTGGGGTCGTCGTCGTGCATCTTGCCGTGCACCTTGGTCGCGAGCACGACCGAGTCGCGCCGCCCCCCGGCGAGCGCCCTGCCAACGATCTCCTCGGACTCGCCGCGCGAGTAGACATCGGCGGTATCGAGGAAGTTGATGCCCGCGTCGAGCGCGCGGTGGATGATCCGGACGCAGTCGTCGTGGTCGGTGTTGCCCCACGCTCCGAACATCATCGCGCCGAGGCACAGCGGGCTGACCTTGACGCCGGTGCTACCAAGCTCGCGGTGCTCGATCGCCATCCGCGCTGAGCCTAGTCGAGCGCCTGGCGGATGACGGGGCGCTTGGCGGCCGCCACCTCGTCGAGGCGTCGCACCGGCGTGGCGTAGGGCGCGCCGAGCGCGATCTCCGGATCGGCGGCCGCCTCGGCGAGGATCTGCGCGATTGCGTCGGCGAACGCGTCGAGCGTCTCCTTGGTCTCGGTCTCGGTCGGCTCGACCATCAGCGCCTCGTCGACGAGCAGCGGGAAGTAGACCGTCGGCGGGTGAAAGCCGAAGTCGAGCAGGCGCTTGGCGAGGTCGAGGGTCTTGATCTTCAGCGCGCGCTTCATCGGGCCGCCGGAGAGCACGAACTCGTGCATGCACAGCTCTCCGTAGGCCAGCGGCAGGTGCTCGGCGACGCCCTTCTCGCGCAGGCGGGCGAGCAGGTAGTTGGCGTTGAGCACGGCCGCTTCGGAGGCGTCCTTGAGGCCGTCTGCTCCGAGCGAGCAGATGTAGGCGTAGGAGCGCACGAAGCAGCCGTAGTTTCCGTGGAAGCCGCGCAGGCGCCCGATCGACTTCGATCCGGGCTCGCGGTCGTGCTCCAGCGCGAAGGTCCCGTCGTCGTCTCGCGCGACGACGGGACGCGGCAAGAACGGCGCGATCCGCTCGGACACCGCGATCGGGCCCGATCCCGGTCCGCCGCCGCCGTGCGGCTGGGTGAAGGACTTGTGCAGGTTGAAGTGGACGATGTCAAAGCCCATGTCGCCCGGGCGCGAAAGCCCCATCACGGCGTTGAGGTTGGCGCCGTCGTAGTACAGCGTCGCGCCGACGCCGTGCACGATCTGGGCGATCTCCTCGATGTTCGGGTCGAACAGGCCGAGCGTGTTGGGGTTGGTCAGCATCAGGCAGGCGACGTCCGCGTCGGCCTTGGCGCGCAGGTCGTCCAGATCGATGCCGCCGTCGGGGTTGGTCGCGAGCTTCACGACCTCCAGGCCGGCCATCGTGACGGTCGCCGGGTTGGTCCCGTGCGCGGTGTCGGGAGTGAGCACCTTGCGGCGCGTCTCACCGCGATCCTCGTGATAGGCGCGCGTCAGCAGCACGCCGGCGAGCTCGCCGTGCGAGCCGGCCGACGGCTGCAGCGAGACGTGCGGCAGGCCGGAGATCTCCGACAGCGCGCCCTGCAGGTTGAACATCAGCTCCAGCGCCCCCTGCGCGCGCTCGGGGTCCTGCAGCGGGTGCAGGCGCGCGTGACCGGCCAGCGCGGCGGCTCGCTCGTGCAGGCGCGGGTTGTGCTTCATCGTGCACGAGCCCAGCGGGTAGAAGCCCGAGTCCAGATCGAAGTTGCGCTTGGAGATGCCCACGTAGTGGCGCACGATCTCCGGCTCGGACACCTCGGGCAGTCGCGGCGGCTGCTCGCGGCGAAAGCGCGGGGGCAGCAGCTCCTCGGGCGGCGGCATCGGCACGTCCAGCGGCGGGCTGACGAATGCGCGCCGTCCGGGCGCGCCCTTCTGGAAGATCGTCGTCGCGCGCTCGCGCTGCAGCGGGCCGGCGGCGGCGGCGCTGGTCGGATGGTGCGGGTGGTGGCCGTCGATTCCCGGGTCGGCGTGAAGGTGGTTTTCGTCGATCGCGCTCACGCCGGCACTGCCTCGTCGGTGACCGGTGCCGGGCCGGCGGCTTGGTCGCGCTCGGCCGCAACGGCGGCTCCGAGCACCTCGGCCAGGCGGTCGATGTCCGCACGCGAGCGCTTCTCGGTGATCGCGACGAGCAGCACTCCGCGATCCTGCTCGCGGGCGCTCAGCGCGTGCACGTCGACGCCCGGGTTGACGCCCTGGGCCAGGCAGCGGCGGCGAATGGCGGCGACGTCGTCGACACAGCTCCCATCGGGGGCGGTCATGCGCAGCGCGAACTCGCGGATCACCGGCTGGTCGTGCAGCTTGTGCACCCCGGGCAGCGCCGCGAGCGTCTCGCGGGCGTAGTGGGTGCGTGCCAGCAGCAGCTCGCCGAGCTCGACGATCCCGCGCCGCCCGAGCCAGGCCAGGTAGACCACGCCGGCGAGCGCGTTGAGCGCCTGCGCGGTGCAGATGTTCGAGGTTGCCTTCTCGCGGCGGATGTGCTGCTCGCGCGTCTGCAGCGTGAGCACGAAGCCACGCCGCCCGTCGACGTCGACGGTCTCCCCGGCGATGCGCCCGGGCATCCGCCTCAGGTACTCCTCGCGCGCCGCGAACAGGCCGAATGAGGGGCCGCCGAAGTCCAGGCGGTTGCCGAGCGGCTGGCCCTCGCCGACGGCGACGTCGACGCCGCAGGCCCCGGGCGGCCGCAGGATGCCGAGTGTGATCGGGTCGACCTGCGCGATCACGACCGGGTCGCCGGCGGACTTGGCGGCGGCGCTGAGCGCGGCGGCGTCCTCGACGGCGCCGTAGAAGTTCGGCTGCGCGAAGATCGCGGCGCTGGTGTCGGCGTCGATCGCGGCCGCCCAGGCGGCGGCGTCGGTGACCCCGGCGCCAGCGCCGGAGGCGGCGGCGGCCAGCGGCACCTCGACGACCTCCATGTCGTAGCCGTGCGCGAGCGTGTGCAGGGTTTCGATCGCGTGCGGGTGAAGCGCGGCGCTGACGACCAGGCGCCGCTTGGAGTTGTGCAGCTTGGCCAGGTAGGCGGCGGCGGCGACCGCCGACGGTCCCTCGTAGGTCGAGGCGTTGGACACGGGCAGGCCCGTGAGCTCGGAGATCGCCGTCTGATACTCGAACATCACCTGCAGCCCGCCCTGGGAGATCTCCGGCTGGTAGGGCGTATACGGGGTGAGGAACTCCGAGCGCTCGGTCAGCATGTCGATCAACGCGGGCACGTAGTGGTCGTACATGCCGGCGCCGAGGAAGCTCAGCTCGTCTTCGGCTGAGACATTGCGCGCCGCCAGCTCTGACAGGTGCGCGAAGACCTCCTGCTCTGACAGCCCCTGCGGCAGGTCGAGCTCGCGGCCGAGGCGGACCCCCTCGGGGATCTGGCGGTCGAAGATCTCCTGCACAGAGGACACGCCGATGGCGGCGAGCATCGCGTCGAGGTCCGCGGGCGTTATGGCTGTGTAACGGCTCAAGGTGCTGCTGTCAGCCTAGCCACCGAGCGTGGCGGCATAGGCGCGCGCGTCCAGCAGCTGCTCTCGCTCGCCCGGCTCGGCGAGGCGCACCTTGACCAGCCAGCCCTCGCCGTAGGGATCCTCGTTGATCTTCTGCGGGTCGCCCGAGAGCGCCTCGTTGACCTCCACGATCTCCCCGGACAGCGGGGCGATGACATCGGAGACCGCCTTGACCGACTCGACCTCGGCGTAGGAGGAGTCCTTGTCGATGCTCGCGCCGACTGCCGGCAGGTCGAAGAAGACGACCTCGCCGAGCGAGTCCTGGGCGTACCAGGTGATGCCGAGCGTCGCCAGGGCCGGGTCGGCGGCGTCGATGCGCGCCCAGTCGTGCTCGGGGTGGTAGAGCAGATCCTCGGGGTAGCTTTCCTGCGCCATTCACGAGCCCTTTCGGTAGAGCGGCTTCTGCTTGACGACGGCGCGGCGCATCTTGCCACGAACGTCGATCTCCAGCTCGGTGCCGGGCGCGGCACGCTCGGCGGGCACGTAGGCCATGCCGATGCCGACGCCGAGGCTCGGCGACATCGTGCCGCTGGTGACTTCGCCGCCACCGACCACCGCATTGCCCTGGCGGGCGATGCCCGCCCCCTCGATGACGAACGCGACGAGCTTCTCGCGCGGGCCGGAGTCGCGCACCGCGCGCACCGCGTCGGCGCCGATGAACCCGCCGGCCTCGCGACAGCACCAGCCGAGACCGGCTTCGATCGGTCCGCGCTTGCTCGACAGGTCGTTGCCATACAGGTGAAAGCACACCTCCAGGCGCAGCGTGTCGCGCGCCGCGAGGCCGGCGGGCACGGCGCCGCGGCGCACGAGCTCGTCCCACAGGCCGGCGGCGTCGGCCGGCGCGCACAGCAGCTCGACGCCGTCCTCGCCGGTGTAGCCGGTACCGCACACGAGCACGCCGTGGCCGCCCAGGCGGCGCGGGGCGGCGGTCATGCGCGCGGGCAGCGGCGCGTCGGAGATCGCCTGCACGATGGCGCGCGCCTGCGGGCCCTGCACGGCGATCATCGCGTAGTCGTCGATCCGGTCGACGACCTGCGCTTGGGGGAAGTCGCGCGCGTGCGTCTGGAACCACTCGAGGTCGCGTCCATGATTGGCGGCGTTGGTGACCGTCAGGTAGCGGTCTGAGCCGAGGCGGTAGGTGAACAGGTCGTCGAGCACGCCGCCGTCCTCGCGGCAGAGCACGCTGTACTGCGCGCCGCCGCCATCCAGCTCGAGCGCGATCCGCGCGACGTCGTTGGAGAGCAGGCGCTGCAGCAGCTCGAGCGCCTGCGGTCCAGACACTTCGATCTCGCCCATGTGCGAGACGTCGAACGCGCCGCAGGACCCGCGCACAGCGCGGTGCTCGGCGGCGACGCCCTCGTACTGCACGGGCATCTCCCAGCCGGCGAAGTCGACCATCTTCGCGCCGGCCTCGACGTGGCGGTCGAACAGGGCGGTGCGGCGCAGGGTGCAGGGCACGGCCCGCAGGCTAGCGCTACGGCTACGGCGCGGGCGACCTGGGGCGAGCTAGCGCAGGAACGGCGGGACGTCGATGTCGTCGTCGGAGATCTCCAGCGACGAACGCTGGCGATCGTCGATGCGCGGACCGCGGTCGCGCCCGCGCGAGCGGCTGTCGCGGCGCGCGCTGCGCCCGGGGCGGTGGTCGAAGCCGGTGCCGATGACTGTGACGCGGACCTCGTCGGACATGCTCTCGTCGATCACCGCGCCGAAGATGATGTTGGCGTTGGGGTCGGCCGCGTTCTGGATCGTCTCGGCGGCGTCGTTGACCTCGAACAGGCCGAGATCCTTGCCGCCGGTGATGTTCAACAGGATGCCGGTGGCGCCATCGACGGACTCTTCCAGCAGCGGCGAGGAGATCGCGGCCTTGGCGGCGTCCGCCGCGCGGCTCTCGCCGCCGGCCGTGCCGATGCCCATGAGCGCAGAGCCGGCGTCCTGCATGATCGTGCGCACGTCGGCGAAGTCGAGGTTGATCAGGCCGGGGATGGTGATCAGGTCTGTGATCCCCTGCACGCCCTGGCGGAGCACGTTGTCGGCCTCGCGGAAGGCATCCAGCATCGACGTCCGGCGCTCGACGACGGTCAGCAGCTTCTCGTTGGGGATCACGATCAGCGTGTCGACGACCTCGCGCAGTCGCTCGATGCCCTCGGTGGCCTGGCGGCCGCGCTGGGAGCCCTCGAACTCGAATGGGCGCGTGACGACCCCGACGGTCAGGGCGCCGATCTCGTTCTTGGCGATCTCGGCGATAACGGGAGCGGCGCCCGTGCCGGTGCCGCCGCCCTCGCCGGCGGTGACGAACACCATGTCGGCGCCCTTCAGCGCCTCCTTGATGTCATCGCGCGACTCCGAGGCGGCTCCGAGGCCGACGTCTGGGTTGGCGCCGGCGCCGAGCCCTTTGGTCGACTCGTGTCCGATGTTCAGCTTGATGTCGGCGTCGCACATCGCGAGCGCCTGAGCGTCGGTGTTGGCGGCGATGAACTCCACGCCGCGCAGTCCGGCGTCAACCATGCGGCTGACCGCGTTGGTGCCGCCGCCGCCGACGCCCACGACCTTGATCACCGCCAGATAGCTTCCGCTGCTCTCCATGATGGTTCTATCCGAACCCTTCAGTAGAAAATTAGGGTTCGCAGCATACAGAACTGGCGAACCGTCGAGATGCGCACGTTATGCAGGCAACTTCGCCCTGTCAACGCCGACGTCCAGTCTCGCAACAATCGTTGCAGATCGGCCAACTCTCGACCGCCGCCTGAGGATCGGACGGAGGGTGCAGTCAACCTCTAGTCGAGGTTCAGTGTTGATTTTCTGCGTGTCGCGCGCGGCTATCCCCCGGATTCTGCGGCCGCCGTGCCGCTCGTTTCGCCTTCGCCCGTCGACGGCGTTTGCGCTTCAGCTTCCGCTTCGGCTTCGCCCGACGTCGCGCTCGAGCTGCCCTGCGTGGCGGCCGAGGAGCCGCCGGGAACGGCCGCGGAAAGTTTTTCGGCGAGCGCTTCGGTCGATTCGCCGCCGGTCGATCCCGAGGAGGCGGCTTCCGCTTCGGTGGACGTGACCGACGGCGCCACGCCCCCGGGGAATCCCGCGGCGGGACGTTCGGGCAGGCGCACGTCGACGTAGGACGCGCCGGCTGCGCTCGGGTCGGCGACCACGCGCGCGAGCGC
>JAXDGQ010000010.1:0-12981 GCA_034664965.1 Solirubrobacteraceae bacterium
GGGGACCGCGAGCGCCCGCCCGCGGCCTCGCCGAGCTCGTCGACGCCGAGCTCCTCGACGGTGGCCTGTGGCGCCTTGGTCGCCATCAGCGCACGTGGAAGGTCAGCTTGTACTTGCCGATCTGCACCTCGTCGCCCTCCTCCAGGCGCTGAGACTCGATCCGCGAGCGGTTGACGTAGGTTCCATTCAGCGATCCCATGTCGTCCAGGTACCACTGATCGGCGCGCCGGATCAGCAGCGCGTGGTCGCGCGAGACGGTCACGTCGTCGAGGAACACCTCGGCATCCGGGCGCCGGCCGATGCTCGTGCGCTCGCGGTCCACGGCGAAGCTCTCGCCGACCCGGCCGCCGCCGGCGCGGATCACCAGGGCGGGGCCGCGGGCGGTGACCTCCTCGATCTCGACCGGCACGAGCTCGCCTGCGTCGTCGATGCGGTAGGTAGCCGTGACCGGCTCGCCGGCGGCCTCGGCGCGCTCGAGCAGCGATCCGCAGCGCTGGCAGTAGTTGGCTCCCTCGACGTTGACGAAGCCGCACTCGGTGCAATGCAGGGCCATGCTCGCAACCGCTCCGGCTACAGCACCCGCGGGCCCGCAGGGCTCGCGGGGCGACGGGCGCCAAGGCTCATGACGACCCGTCCTGGGACTCGGAGTCGGGCTGGCGATGGGCGAGGATGTCGGTGAGCTGCTGGACGTCGTCGCCGGTGATCAGCACCTCGCCGCCCTCGTGCTTCTTGCGCAGGCGGTTGACCAGCTCGGCGCGCAGGATGTCGATCTTGCCGTGCAAGATGCGCCGCTTGTAGGAGATCTCGGTCTCTTCCTCGGTCAGCTGGCGGATCACGTCTTTGAGTTCGACGTCCGTCAGCGAGCCGAGATCGGGAAACGTCTCGTCCATCGTGGGCTCATCTCCTCGTGCGGGCTTGCGCCGGCGCGGCACGAGAGCGACCGTGCAGCCGGCAGGGACGCCGAGTATAGACCAAAAGGTCAGGCTGAGCTTGAGGCTGTGGGCGGCGCCGTCCGCAGCGCCTGCAGGCCGTCGCGCATGTACAAGGCGGTCGCGACGAGCGCGAGCGCCAGGCCGACGTACAGCATCACTTCGCCGGCGCCTTCCAGGTCGACCATTGCGAAGAAGAACGAGCCCATCACGGGCGCGACCGCCAGCCGCCCCGGCCAGTTGATGCGCAGCTCGACGCCGCGTCGCAGGCCGTAGCGCCCGAGCACGAGCATCAGCAGCTCGCGTGCCGCGAGGACCGCCAGCGCCCAGCGCGGCAGCAGGGCGAAGTGCCAGCAGACGACGGCGCCGGAGACCACCAGCAGGCGATCGGTCACCGGGTCCATCAGCGCACCGAGGCGGCTGTACTGGCGCGTGACGCGCGCTGCTATGCCGTCGGCGTAGTCACCCCAGCCGATCACCGCGAACAGCGTCGCGGCGAGTGCCCCCTTGCCATCGCTGCTCGACAGGGCGACGATCAAGAAGACGGGAATCAGCGCCAGGCGGGCGAACCCGATCGCGTTGGGAACCGTCCACGGCCGCAGCGGGCTGCCGCGCTGCGTGGCCGCCGGCGGCGGCCCCGAGCGATCCAGGCCGGACAGGCGCGCGAAGGTCAGTCGCCGCCGAGCGCTGCGCGCCGCGGAGCCGGTGCGCGGCCGCGGCTCGCCTACGGGAGGCTCTGCCACAGCTCGTCCACGGCCGCCAGCAGCGCCGGCGGATCACCGCCGAGCGCGATCGGCGGGGCGTCCTCGCGACCGCGGCGTCTCTGCACCTCGATCTGGCCCGACTCCAGCGAGCGGCGACCGACGGTCAGGCGCAGCGGGCAGCCGAGCAGCTCGGCGTCGGCGAACTTCTCGCCGGGCCCGAGATCGCGGTCGTCGTAGAGCACCTGCACCGCGCCGTCACGCAGTGTCGCGTACACGCTGTCGGCGGCCTCGCGCTCGGGCGTGCCGGGCTTTCCCAGGGCAACCAGGTGCACGGCGAACGGCGCCAGCGAGCGCGGCCAGGAGATGCCGTGCTCGTCGGCGAACTGCTCGACGGCCGCGGCGACGATGCGCGCCGGGCCGATCCCGTAGGACCCCATCCACACCGGGTGCTCGGCGCCCTGCTCGTCGAGATAGGAGGCGCCCAGCGGCTCGGAGTAGCGCGTGCCGAGCTTGAAGATGTTGCCCACCTCGATCGCCGGCTCGATCGTCAGCAGCTGGCCGCGAAGCATGTAGCTGTCGCCCTGCTGCTGCACGTCGGGGTCCCTCAGCGCGACCTCGGCGTTCGCCGCGTAGCCGTCGGCCAGGGCCACCTGGTCCTCGCCGGCGGGGCACGGGGCCATGTACTCGTGCGCACCGAGGCCCCCCATCATGCCGACGTCGGACTCCACGCGGTAGAAGCGCAGCCCCGTGCGCTGCATGATCCGATCATAGGCGCCGACGTGCAACTCGTAGCGCTGCTCCAGGCCCGCGAGATCGCGGTCGAAGGTGTAGGAATCCTTCATGATGAACTCGCGCGTGCGCAACACGCCGGCGCGCGGACGCGGCTCGTCGCGCTCCTTGACCTGGAAGTGGTAGAGGATCAGCGGCAGGTCGCGGTAGGAGCGCACGACCTGCGCGGCGTGGAACGTGACCGCCTCCTCGTGGGTCATCGCGAGCACCAGCTCCGAGCCCTTGCGGTCGGTCAGCTTGAACAGCTCGTCGATATCCAGGCGCCCCGTCTTGCGCCACGGCTCGGCCGGCTGCAGCACCGGCATCAGCATCTCCTGGCCGCCGATCGCGTCCATCTCCTCGCGGATGATCGCCACGGCACGCTGATGGACGCGCCACCCCGCCGGCAGCCAGCTCCACATCCCGGCGCCCATCTGGCGGATCAGACCGGCGCGGACCATCAGCTTGTGCGAGACCGCCTCCGCGTCGGCTGGCGGCTGCTTCTCGGTAGGCAGGAGATATTCGGAGAGACGCGTCATCACTCTGTCGCCGCGGTGCGGCGCCCGCGCGAGCGACGAGCGTATACGGCCGCGTGGAGCGGCGTCCCGGCGGGGCTCGCCCGCTCAGTCGACGCCGAGCAGCGCGCCCTCGATCTCGCGCAGCCGCTCGGTGTCGCCGCGGATGCCCACGATCGCGTCGCTGTAGAGAAACGCCTCGCCCAGCCGCACGATCGCGTAGGCGAGCGCATTCGGCGCGACCGCCGGCATGTAGCGGCCGGCCTGCACCTCCTCGGCGATCACGGCTTCGATCGCGCCGACCACGCGCGGCTGCACGATGCCCCCGCTGGAAGTGAGGATACGCAGCGCGCGCTCCTGCTCCTGGGCGAGCAGAAAGCGCATGCCGCGCGTCGCCGCCACCTCGCGGTTGAAGCGGTCGAACGTCTCCAGCAGGGCGCGCGCACCGCCGCCGGGCACCACCGCGCGGATCTCCCGCAGGCGCTGCTCGGCGAGCGTTGCCAGCAACTCGCCCAGCAGCGCCTCGCGCGTCTGAAACCAGCGGTGCATCGTCGCCCGCGCCAGGCCGAGCTCGCGCGCGATCGCCTGGATGTCGATGCGCTGCGCCAGGAAGAAGCGCTCGGTGGCAAGTGCAAGCGCAGCCTCCCGGGTCGCTGCGGCCGGGCGGCCGGGACGTCGGGGGAGCGCCTGCGTCATGGCTTGAGACTAGCCGTACGGCCGATGCGCGCCACGATCTGGCGCGGCGGCGGCCAGCCCGGCACGGCGGGGATGTGCCGTCCGGGGCGCGCTCGCGGCCCTTTGATAGAACAACGCACGACCCCGATTTCGACGAACGATCGACAAGGAGCCTGCGACATGGCCTACTCCGTACCGCCGCTTCCCTATGCATACGACGCGCTCGAGCCGCACATCGACAAGGCGACGATGGAATTCCATCACGACAAGCACCACCAGGCATACGTCGACAAGGCCAACGCCGCGCTGGTGGGAACCGTGTGGGCCGACAAGCCGGTCGAGGAGGTCCTGCAGAACCTCGACAGCCTCGGCGACAAGAAGGGGCCCGTGAAAAACAACGGCGGCGGCCACTACAACCACACGATGTTCTGGGAGAACATGAGCCCCGACGGCGGCGGCGAGCCGGGCGGCGACCTCGCGGCGGCGATCGACTCGGCGTTCGGCTCCTTTGCGGACTTCCAGGCCAAGCTGAAGGAAACCGGCATCAACCAGTTCGGCTCAGGCTGGTCGTGGCTGGTGCACGACGGCTCGGGCCTTCAGATCGTCGGAAGCGCCAACCAGGACAGCCCGATCTCCGACTCAAAGACGCCGCTGCTCGGCGTCGACGTGTGGGAGCACGCCTACTACCTGAAGTACCAGAACAAGCGTCCCGACTACATCGACGCGTGGTGGAACGTCGTCAACTGGGACAAGGTCGCAGAGCGCTTCGCCGCCGCCGGCTGAGCCGGACTACATCGCAGGAGACCGGGCGCGGGTCGGGCCGACCGGCCAGCGCGGCACGAGGTCTCCGCTGGGCAAGCGCGCCAAGGGACCCAGGGAGCGCGGCGTGCGCGAGCGAACGAGGACACGGGCGCGCGCCGCCCAGCGGGCGTCAGCTGCGGCTGAAGCGGCGTCCGGCTACAGGCGAGACGGCTTCGTCGAGCACCGGCGCCGCCGGCTCCTCGGCCGTCGTATCGAGCATCGACTCCAGCACCGCGTCGGCGCTCGCATCGTTCTCCGCCGCCGCCGCCTCCAGGGCGGCGATCCGCTCCGGCGTCAGCGCCGTGGCGTCCTCGTTCTCCTCCAGCCAGCGGCGCGCCTCGGCGGCTGCCGTCTCGTCGCGCTGGACGGTCTTGCCGGCGGCGTAGTAGCGGTCGATCTCCTTGAACAGCTCGTCGACGAGCTGCTCGGTCGGCACCTTCTTCAGCGGCTCGCCCTTGGAGTAGATCATGCCCATGTCTTTTGCGCCGGTGATGCCGAAATCGGCGTGGCGCGCCTCGCCTATGCCGTTGACGGCGCAGCCGAGCACGGAGACCTCGATCGGGTCCTCATAGGCTTCCAGGCGCCGCTCGACATCCACGACGACCTTGTCCATGTCGAACTGCAGTCGCCCGCAGGTCGGGCAGGCGATCAGGTCGGGGCCGCGCTCGCGCAGCTTGAGCGCCTTGAGGATCTCCCAGGCGACCTTGACCTCCTCCTCGGCGTGGAACGTCGACAGCGAGATGCGGATCGTGTCGCCGATTCCGTCGGCCAGCAGCGTGCCGAGGCCGACGGCCGACTTCAGCGAGCCCGACCACTTGGTGCCGGCCTCGGTGACGCCGAGGTGCAGCGGGTAGGGGATCCGCCCGGAGAGCATGCGATTGGAGGCGATCGTGTTGGGCACCGAGGTGGACTTCATCGACACCTTGAAGTTGGTGAAGTCCAGGCGCTCCATCAGCTGCACGGTCTCGATTGCCGCTGTCACGAGCGCCTCGATCGGGTCGGAGTACTCCAACTCGCGCAGGTGCTTGGGCAGCGAGCCCGAGTTCACGCCGACGCGCAGCGGGGTGCCGCGCTGCTTGGCCAGCGCGATCACCTCGGCGACCTTCTCCGGGCCGCCGATGTTGCCGGGATTCAGGCGCACGCAGTGCGCCCCCGCCTCGATCGCCTTCAGCGCGAGCGTGTGGTTGAAGTGGATGTCCGCGATGATCGGGATCGGCGACTGCGCGACGATCGTCTTCAGCGCCTCCGCGTCCTGCTCGCGCGGCACCGCCACACGCACGATGTCCGCCCCGGCGTCCGCGACCGTGCGGATCTGGGCCATCGTCGCCGCCAGGTTGGAGGTCTCGGTCTTGGTCATCGTCTGGACGGCGACCGGCGCGCCGCCTCCGACCGGCACCGGGCCCACGTGTATCTGATTCTTGGACGCCATAGGCTGATTCTACGATGCCCGACGTCTACGCCACCGCACGCGGTCCCCTCGCGCGCCTGGCCTCCCCCCTGGCCGCCCGCGCGCGCAGCCGCCGCCACGCGCGTTTCTTCGCGCTCGCTCGGCTCGCTCCGGGGGCGCGCGTGCTGGACGTCGGTTGCGGGCGCATCGGGCTGCGGGCCCTGGAGGCGGACCTCGACATCACTGGCGTGGACCTGCAGGAG
This sequence comes from Solirubrobacteraceae bacterium, assembly GCA_034664965.1. Taxonomy (GTDB): domain Bacteria; phylum Actinomycetota; class Thermoleophilia; order Solirubrobacterales; family Solirubrobacteraceae; genus Palsa-744. The sequence continues at coordinate 6,043 of JAXDGQ010000010.1, forward strand.
CACCCGGACTACCCCGGGAGGTTCGTGCGCGCCGACGCCGCCGACGGGCTGCCGTTCGCTGACGATGAGTTCGACCTCGTCTACTGCTCAAGCGTGATCGAGCACGTCGCACCGGCGCGCCGGGAGGCCTTCGCCCGCGAGCTGCGGCGCGTGGGGCGGGGCTGGTTCGTGCAGACTCCCGCCTTCTCCTTTCCGCTCGAGCCGCACGCGCTGCTGCCCTTCGCGCACTGGCTGCCCGTGGGGCTGCGCAGGCGCTACTGGCGCCTCGGCGCAGCCGGCGCCTGGGAGGAGATCTCGCTGCTGCGACGAGCCGAGGTGCAGCGGCTGTTCGGGCCGGCGCTGGCCGAGCGGGTGGGGCCGCTGGTCAAGAGCTGGGTGTGCGTGCGTGCGCCGGCGGCCTGACCGAGCGCCGGTCTCAACCGCCGAGGCGGCCGATGTCGTTGCTGACGCCGTTGATCACGAGGAACAGCAGCAGCACGATCCCGACGGAGCTGAAGCGGTACATCGCCGCCAGCGAGATGCGCTTGCCGCGTAGCTTCTCCGCCACCGACCACAGCACGTGCCCACCGTCGAGCGGAAGGAAGGGGAACATGTTGATCACGGCCAGGACGAGCGAGATGTAGCCGAGAAACACCAATGCGACGCCTGGTCCGGCGACGACCGTTTCGTGTGCGTACCTGGTGATGCCGACGATGCTGCTGACTTCGTGGCGCGTCTTGGAGCTGGTCAGCGCTTTGGCGAAGCCCGTCAACGTTCCCGTCGTAGCGTGCCACATCGCCCCGATCGCGCTCCCGGCCGCGGCGATCGGCCCGAACGATTTTGCCGCGACGCCGAATTCGACGCCGATCAGCATGCGTTCAGCCGCCTTGCTGTAACGGGGAAGCACCGACACCTGCAGCGTCTTGGCGCCACGGCGCACGGTCAGCTCGACAGGCCTGCTCGCGCGGCAGCCGTCGGTCAGCGCGCCGGCGCAGCGGTGCGCATCGATCCGGCCCCTCGCGGCGCGCTCGCCGGCGGCGCTGCCGTCGACTGCGACTATGCGGTCGCCGGGGCGCAGGACGCTCGCGGCGGGCTCGCCGCGCGCGACCCCATGCACGGTCGAGTTCGCGACGACCGCGTTGGTCGCGGGATCGAGGTTGTAGATCGCCGTCGCGCCGCTCAGGCTTCCCGAGAACAGAACGGCCCAGAACAGCGCGAAGGCGATCACGATGTTCACGCCCGGCCCCGCGACGATCACCGCGACCCGCTTCCATGGCGCCTGGCTGTAGTAGGCGCGGCGCGAGACCTCCGGGTCGAGCCCGTCGATCTCCTCCGGGTTCATGCCCGTGATCTTCACGTAGCCGCCCAAGGGCAGCGAGCCGAGCGCGTACTCGGTCTCGCCCCTGCGCAGGCGCGCGATCGTGGGCGGGAAGAACAGCGAGAAGCGCTCCACGCGCATCCCCACGGCCTTCGCCACGGCGAAGTGGCCGAGCTCGTGCAGCACGATCAGCGCCATGATTCCCAGGATGGTCAGCACCCAGCTCATGGGCCCATCTTCGCAGGCAGACACGCCCGATCCGACGGTTGGTCGAACGTCGCCCGACAGCTGCCCGCATGTGAAGCGACCGAAAAAGGAGCTCAGGTGAGCGTGGCGACGAGCCCGGCGGCGACCTCGCGCGCGCGGCGGTCCGCCTCGTACAGCGACTCGAATGCACGTACCGGCTCGGCGCCCAGCTGCGCCAGCGTGCGCTCGATCACCTCGCAGATGCCGAGGAAGCGCAGGCGACCCGCGAGGAATGCGTGCACGGCGATCTCGTTGGCGGCGTTGAGCACGCACGGCGCCGTGCCCCCCGCACGCGCCGCCTCGCCGGCGAGGCGCAGGCACGGGAAGGCGTCGAGGTCGACCGGCTCGAACGTCAACTCGCCGATCGCCGCGAGATCCAGCGGCGCGATCGGGAGCTCTGCGCTCTCGCCGCCGTGCAGCGCGTAGGAGATCGCGATGCGCATGTCGGGGGGACCGAGATGCGCGAGCATCGCCCCGTCGGCAAGCCCGATCAGGCCATGCACGAGCGACTGCGGGTGCACGACCACATCGATCTTGTCGTAGGGCGTGCCGAACAGGTGGTGCGCCTCCATCACCTCCAGGCCCTTGTTCATCAGCGTCGCCGAGTCGATCGTGATCTTGCCGCCCATCGCCCAAGTCGGGTGCGCGAGCGCCTGCTCGACGGTCACGTCGGCGAGCTCCTCGCGCGTGCGCCCGCGGAAGGGCCCGCCGCTGGCGGTGATCGTGATGCGCTCGACGGCCCCCGGCGGCTGGCCGGCGATCAACTGGTGAAGCGCAGTGTGCTCGGAGTCCACCGGCACGATCTGCGCGCCCGTCGCCTCGGCCAGCGCGACGACGAGCTCGCCGCCGACGACCAGCGACTCCTTGTTCGCCAGTGCCAGGTCAATGCCCTCGCCGAGCGTCGCCACCGTCGGGCCAAGGCCAGCCGAGCCGACCAGCGAGTTGAGCACGAGATCGGCGCCCGACTCGACCACCAGTCGCACCAGGCCCTCGGCGCCGGCGAGCACCTGTCCCTCCGTCCAAGCCTCGCCGGCCCGTGCCGCCGCGTCCTCGTCGGCCAGTGCGATGCTGCCGACGCCGTGCTCGCGCGCCTGCACGACGAGCTCCTCCCACGAGCGCTCCGCCGACAGGCCGACGAGCTCGAGCTCGTCAGAACGTGCGCAGACATCGAGCGCCTGCGTTCCGATCGAGCCGGTCGAGCCTAGGACGAGTACGCGCTTGGGCATGACCGGACCCTACGACGTCTGGCGCGTCCGTTCCTCACAGCAACGCATCGAGCCGGGGCGCTCAGTCCTCGAGTGCCGCCCGCAGAGACGCCAGCTCCTCCTCGCGCCGCGAGAAGGCCGCGAGGTCGACCGAGGGGCCATCGCCGGCTGACGCGCCGGCGGTTGCGTCCCGGCGGTGGGCGTCGCTTCGTCGCTGCACCTCTGCGAGGGCTACCTGCGCATTGGTGGTCGACCACTTCTTTGCCATCTTGGTGGCCCGCGCCAGATCGCCCTCGTCGAGCACGCGCTCGAGATCGTCCGCCCGCTGGTGGTCGTCTTCGTTCACCGCGGTGACGCTACACCAACGGCACTTTCGCCGCCCGTCGCGCCGCGCAGATCAGGAGTAACCCGCCCAGATGTAGTACCCGACGACGACGGCGAACAGCACGGCGTCGAGGCGGTCGAGCGCGCCGCCGTGCGCCCCGAACAGCCCGCCGGAGTCCTTCGTGCGCGCCTCGCGCTTGACGAACGACTCGAACAGGTCGCCGATCGGGGCGACGAGCGCCACGCCGACGCCGAGCACGATCGCATGCGTCCCTGGCAGCCATTCCTGATAGCGACCGGCGATCCACACGGCGAACACCGCGCAGACCATCCCGATCAGCAGGCCCTCGACGGTCTTGTTCGGTGAGATCGCAGGGGCGAGTGGGCGTTTGCCGAAGAGCCGCCCGCCGAAGTACGCGCCGGTGTCGCCCAGAAACGTGCCGACGAGCACGTCGATGACGATGCCCTGGCCGTGCGGGAGCCCGCGCAGCAGCACAGCGTGCGCGAGCGCCAGGCCGATCCAGTAGATCCCGAGCAGCGTCACCGACAGACCGCCGACGCTCGGGCGGGGCGCCAGGAGCGTCAGCCCGAACAGCAGCGGCAGCGTCGCCCCGAGCACGAGCAGCACCTGGAACTGGTCGCCGTACAGCGCGGCCGCGAGCAGGCCGGCGAGCGCGATGAACCCGGCCAGGCGCACGGGATGCGCGCGGCCGAACATGCCGTACAGCTCGTGCAGGCAGATGCAGCCCAGCACGAACAGCCCGAACGCGAACACGAGCCCGCCCTCGATCACCAGGAACAGCGCGACGGCAACCGCCGGCACCGCGGCGAGCAGCCGCGCGCCGACGTCTGAACGCTCGCCGTCGTCGCGGTCGCGCGGCGGCCGTCGGCGCACGATTGGGCCGCGCGGAGGTCGGCCGCCGGAGCGGCGCCGGCCACGCGGATTGCGCCCGGCGGGAGTGCTCGCGCGGCTTGCCATCAGCGCAGGCTCACCGGGCGCCGAAGCGCCGCCGGCGCCGGGAGAACTCGGCGAGCGACTGCGCGAGGGCCTCGCGCGAGAAGTCCGGCCACATCTCCTCGCGGAAGATCAGCTCGGAGTAGGCGGACTGCCACAGCAGGTAGTTCGACAGCCGCTGCTCGCCGCTCGTGCGGATGATCAGGTCGGGGTCGTGCATCTCGGGCGCGTAGAGGCAGGCGCGGAATTCCTCCTCGGTTGCACCTGTGAAGCGGCGTGCCGCGTCGAGGATCTCCGCCCGGCCGCCGTAGTTGAAGGCCACGAACAGCGTGATGCGCTCGTTCTGCGCGGTCAGCCCTTCGGCCCAGCGCATCCGCTGCACGAGCTCCTCGGAGATCCCGTCGCGGCGCCCGATGAAGCGCATGCGCACGCCCTCCTCGTGCAGCTCCGGCGTTTCGCCGGCGATCCGCTGCGAGAACATCTCCATCAACCCGGCGACCTCCTCGGCCGGGCGCGACCAGTTCTCGGTCGAGAACGAGTACACGGTCAGCTCCTGCACGCCGAACTCGGCCGCGTCGCGCAGGCGCGCCTTGACCGTGTCGGCGCCGGCGCTGTGCCCCTGATTGACCGACACGCCGCGCGAGCGCGCCCAGCGTCCGTTGCCGTCGGTGATGATCGCCACGTAGCGCGCGGTCGGCAACGCCTGGCCGGACTCGGGCGCCGAGGCGAGATCGCTGGCCGGCGCCGGTTGCTCGGCCGCGCCCATCAGACTTCGAGGATCTCTTTTTCCTTGGCCTTGAGCACGTCATCGAGATCGCCGACGCGGCCGTCGGTCAGCTTCTGCAGTTCGACCTCGGCGCGATGCTCGTCGTCGGAGGAGGCCTCGCCCTCGGCCTTGAGCTCGCGCAGCTGCTGCATCGTGTCGCGGCGCACGTTGCGGATCGACACGCGGCCCTCCTCGGCGAGGTTGCGCACCACCTTGACGAGCTCGCGTCGGCGCTCCTCGGTCAGCTCGGGGACGACCAGGCGGATCACGTTGCCGTCGTTGGACGGGTTCAGGCCGACGTCGGACTCGTTGATCGCCTTCTCGATCAGCTTGATCGACGACTTGTCGTAGGGCTGCACGGTGATCAGACGCGCTTCCGGCGCGGAGATCGTCGACAGCTGATTCAAGGGGGTCATCGCGCCGTAGTAGTCGACGACCACGCGGTCCAGCAGCGCCGGGCTGGCGCGCCCGGTGCGCACGGTCGAGAACTCGTGCTGGGCCGATTCGGCCGACTTGACCATCCGCTCGCGCGCATCGTCGAGCAGTTCGTCGATCATGCTGTCAGTCGCCATCGCCTTCTCCTTGAGATGTCGATACGAGCGTGCCCACGCGCTCGCCTGAGATTATCCGCGCGAGCCCGGTTTCGTCGTCCATGTTGAAGACGTTCAACGGCATGGCGTTCTCCATGCACAACGCCAGCGCCGTCGAGTCCATCACGCGCAGGCGGCGCTCGAGCGCTTCCATGTGCGTGATCTCGGGGATGAACTGCGCGCTGGAGTCGACGGCCGGGTCGGCCGTGTAGACGCCCTCGACGCCGTTCTTGGCCATCAGGATGATCTCCGCGTGGATCTCTGCGGCGCGCAGCGCGGCGGCCGTGTCGGTCGTGAAGAACGGATTGCCGGTGCCGGCCGCGAAGATCACCACGCGGCCCTTCTCCAGGTGGCGCATCGCGCGACGGCGGATGTACGGCTCGGCGACCTCGGAGACGCCGAGCGCGGACTGCACGCGCGTGTTCGTGCCCATCTTCTCGAGCGCGTCCTGCAGTGGCAGCGCGTTGAGCACGGTCGCGAGCATGCCCATGTAGTCGGCCGTCGCGCGGTCCATCCCGGCGGCGGCGCCCTGCATGCCGCGATAGATGTTCCCGGCGCCCACGACGATCGCGACCTCGACGCCTTGGTCGCGCACCTCGGTCACCTGCCGCGCGACGCCCACTACGCGCTCAGGGTCGGTGCCGAACTCCAGCGTGCCCATGAGCGCCTCGCCTGAGAGCTTCAGCAGGATCCGTTTGAAAGCGGCGGCCATCGACGCGAGAGCCTACTCAGTCGCCGTGTCCGCGGCCGCCGAGCGGGCTGGTCGCGAGAGGCGCCGCGATGCCGAGCGATAGCGAAGGTATCTACAGAGCCGGGCGCTGCGGTACCGCAACGCAGGGTTCGCGTACCATAGTATTTACACCGTATATACCATGGCTACCGGAACACCTAAAAAGAGTATCGCCGTCCGCGCCGCCGGCGACGCCGCTCGCCCACCCGCACGCTTCGCGCGCACCGGCAGGCTCCTACGCGTCGTCGCCGGTCTCGCTACTGGCCGATGGCGAAGCGCGCGAAGCGGCGAATGACGACGTTCTCGCCGGTCGTGGCGGTGAGCTCGTCGCGCAGCTGCTGCACGGTCTTGCCGTCGAACTTCGGGTTGTGCATCTCCTGCTCGAGCAGCACGATCGTCTGATACCAGGAGTCGAGCTTGCCGGCGACGATTTTCTCGCGTACGTTCTCCGGCTTGTCGGCGGCCTCCTGCTCGTAGATGCGCGCCTCGGCGTCGCGCGCGTCGGCGGGGACGTCCTCGCGGCTGACGTACTTGACGGTGGGCGTCGCGGCGACCTGCAGGGCAACGTCGCGGGCAAAGCCGACGAAGTCGTCGTTGGTGGCGACGAAGTCGGTGTTGCAGTCGACCTCGATCAGCACGCCGACGCGGGCGCCGGCGTGGATGTAGGCCTGCACCGTCCCCTCCGTGGCCGTGCGCTCACCGAGATCCTGGATCTTCTTGCCCTGCTTGAGGCGCAGGATCTCGACCGCCTTGTCCATGTCGCCCTCGGCCTCTGTGAGGGCCTTCTTGCAATCCATCATGCCGGCGCTCGTACGCTCGCGCAGCG
>JAXDGQ010000011.1:0-6761 GCA_034664965.1 Solirubrobacteraceae bacterium
CAGCCGCTTGGGCACCGGCAGCGGGCTCAGGTGGTTGGCCGCCGAGCCGACGAACGCCCGCGGCTCGAGCTTGGCCACGAGCGCGCCCAGCTCTGCGCGCTCGGCCTTGGTCAACGCACCAGGCCCGCTGCGGGCTCTGCCGATGAGCGCGAGCAGGCGCCGCCGCTCGACAGGCTGCAACCTCGCGATGTGCCCGCCGGCCAGTTTGGCGATCTCCGCCGCCGACAGCAGCGCGACCACGGGGATCCCGCGGGCCAGGCGCTTGACCGGCGTGCGCGTGAGCAGGAAGCGAAGCATCACCTCAATCTATGCCCTCCCGGTGCGACCTCTAAGCGGCGTCGAGCCGTTGGGCGACGTCGGCGAGCCGTCCGGCAGCCGGTTTCGGCGCCGCACGCCGGCCGATCGGCCGCGCGCCGGATGGCGGGCGCCTCTGCGACACTGCGGCGCCGATGGCCGAGACCAACCAGGCGATCACCCCGGAGCTCAGCACGCGGCTGCTCCCAGGCACGTTCCCGGGCAACCTGGACATCGAGCTGACGGAGATCACCGACGAGCACGTGCGCGGTCGGATGCGCGTGGACAAGCGCCACCTGCACCCGATGGGCTATGTGCACGGCGGCGCGTGGGTCGCCTTCGCCGACACGGTCGCCGCCTGGGGAACGATGCGCCACCTGCCCGAGGGCAAGGGCTTCACGACGGTCGAGCTGAAGGTGAACGTGCTCGCCTCCGCGCAGGACGGGGACGAGCTGACGGCGCTCGGCGAGCCGCTGCACCTCGGCTCGCGCACGCATGTCTGGCAGGTTCAGGTGTTCCGTGGCGACCGTCTGGCCGCGAACTTCATCTGCACGCAGATCGTGCTCTGAGCCGTCCCGCTGATCAGGCGTCGGGCCCGCCGACGCCGCCGGCCGCGAGCGGCTCGCCGGCGCCGCGCGCCGCGCGATCGCGAGCCTCGAAGAACTCAGCGCCCTCGATGCTCACATGCGGGACGATGCGCTCCAGCCACTTCGGCATCCACCAGTTGACCTTGCCCATCAGCAGCATCAGCGCGGGCACGAGCAGGCAGCGCACGACGGTCGCGTCGAGCACGACGGCGACGGCCAGGCCGATCCCGAACTGCTTGATCGTCGGATCGCCGTTGAGCACGAAGCTGCCGAACACGAACACCATGATCAGCGCCGCCGCGGTGATCACGCGCGCACTCGTCACCAGGCCTGAGACGACCGAGCTGCGGTTGTCCTCGCCCGCGTGCACGTGCTCCTCGATCTGGCTGACGAGGAAGACCTCGTAGTCCATCGACAGCCCGAACAGCACGGCGAACATGAACAGCGGGACGTAGGAGACGATCGGAACGGGGCCCTTGAGGCCGATCACGTCTGCAAGCCAGCCGTACTGGAAGATCGCCGTCAGCACGCCATAGGAGGCGCCGATCGAGAGCAGGTTCATGACCGCCGCCTGTGCGGGGATCACCGCCGTGCGGAAGGCCAGGATGAGCAGCACGAAGCTCAGCGCGATCACGACGAGGATCTGCACCGGCAGCTTTTCCGAGATGCGCGACGCCAGGTCTATGTAGCCGGCGGTGCTGCCGCCGACGTCCGCCTTCATGTCCGTGCCCTTCGCGGCGCCTGGGATCACGCTCGAGCGCAGCTCTTCCACGAGCTCGGTGGTGGCTTCTTCGGCCGGGCCCTTCGTCGAGATCGCGTTGAAGAATGCCGTCGTGCCCGCCTTGTCGAGCTGCACGGGCGTCACCGCCGCGACGCCCGGGGTCTGCGCGACATCCTTCTGCAGCGTCTGCAGGCGCGCGTCCGCCGTGCGCGGGTCGCTCTGCGCCTGAGGCTGCGAAGACTTGCTCGACGAGCTCGATCCTCCGGACCCCGACCCGCCTGTGCTCGCCGAGGACCCTCCGCTTCCGGCCGCTGCCTTCTGCGAGCTCGTGGAAGTCGAGGACTTGGTCGAGCCCGAGCTCGCCGGCGCCTTCGCGGGCGAGCCGAGCGTCACCGCGACGATCAGCGGCCCGTTGACCCCCGGCCCGAAGCTCTTGGAGAGCAGGTCATAGGCTCTGCGCGCGGTGGTCGATTCCGACAGCGCGGCGGTGTCCTGCTGGCCGAGGTTCAGCGACAACAGCGGAATCGCCAGCGGGATCAGGATCGCCAGCGCCGCCAGCCCTGCGACGAGCGGATATCGCGCGATCTCGTTGGCCCATTTCGCCCACAGCCCTTCGTGGACCTTCGACTCGGGCTGCTCGGCGCGCACGCGCAGGGAGTTGATGCGCGGTCCGGTGGTCGCCAGCATTGCGGGCAGCAGCGTGAGGGCCGCGAGCACGGCGACGACGACGGCGACGGCCGCCATCAATCCCATCGTCGTGATCAGCGGAATTCCCGCCACGGCGAGCGACACGAGGGCGATCGTGACGGTGCCGCCGGCGAAGAAGACGGCGCCGCCGGAGGTCGCCGCCGCGCGCGCGATCGACTCCTCGATCGACAGGCCTTCCTTCATGCCGCGGAAATGTCGCGTGACGATGAACAGCGCGTAGTCGATGCCCACGCCGAGGCCGATCATCGTCGCGAGCGTCGGCGCGACCGTCGGCACGGTGGCCACGTGCCCGAGCATGCGGATGATCGCGAGCGTCGCCAGCAACGCGATGATCGCGTTGAAGATCGGCAGCAGCATGGACACGACCGTCCCGAACGTCAGCGTCAGGATGATCATCGCGGCGAGGATCCCGATCAGCTCGCTGGACTCGGTGGCCGGCTTTGAGACCTTCTGGCCGAGCTGGCCGCCGGTCTCGACCTCCAGCCCGGCCGCCTTCGCCGCATTGGCTCCGTCGATGATCTTGTGCACGTCTTCCACCGACAGCGAGCCGGGGCTGGCCGACAGCGTCACCGACAGGTAGCCGGTGGTCTTGTCCTTGCTCAGCGCCGTCGCGCCCTGCGGCGTCAGCGGGTTGGTCACGGAGGCGACGTTCGGCTCCTTCGCCACGGCGGCCGCCGACTTGTTCACCGCTTCGGCGTTGCTGGCGTCTGTCAGCTTTCCGCTCTTGGCGTGCACGACGATCGGGCTCGACCCGTTGGCCTGGTCGGGGAACGACTTCGCCAGCGCGTTCGTCGCCGCCTGGCTGTCGGTCCCCGGCAGCGAGAGGTTGTCGTTGGTGTTGTCGCCCAGGCGATGGGAGACGGCGACGAGCGCGATCGTCGCGGCGAGCCAGACCGCCAGAACGACGAGCCGGCGCCTGATGCAGAACTGCGCCAGCCCGTATAGAGCCCCGGTCATGGGCGCATCCTACGCGGCGACGTTCTCGAACACGGCTGCCATTCCCTGGCCGCCGCCGATGCACATCGTCTCCAGACCGTAGCGCCCGCCGCTGCGGCGCAGCTCGCGCAGCAGCGTCGCGAGGATGCGGGCGCCGGTCGCGCCTACGGGATGACCGAGCGAGATGCCCGAGCCGTGGACGTTGACCCGTTGCAGCCCGTCGGGCAGATCCCACTCTGAGAGCACCGCGAGCGCCTGCGCGGCGAACGCCTCGTTGAGCTCGATCAGGTCCATCTGCGCGAGCGTCAGGCCGGCGCGCTCCAGCGCCCGCGCGGTCGCGGGGATCGGGCCGATGCCCATCGTCTCCGGCGCGACCCCGGCGACCGCCCACGACACCAGGCGGGCGAGGGGCTGCAGGCCCAGCTCGGCGGCCTTCTCGCGGTGCGTGACGATGCACACCGCCGCGCCGTCGTTCTGGCCGCTGGCGTTCCCCGCCGTCACGGTCGCCTGCGGATCGCTGCGCCCCATGATCGCCCGCAGCGAGGCGAGCTGCTCCAGCGTCGTGTCCGCGCGCGGGTGCTCGTCGCGCTCGACGACGTGCTCGCCCTTGCGGTCGGCGACGGTCACCGGGACGATCTCCTGCGCGAACGTGCCGTCCTGTTGGGCGGCGACCGCGCGACGGTGCGAGCGCAGCGCGAGCTCGTCCTGATCCTCGCGCGAGATCGCGTACTCGCGGCGCACGTTCTCAGCCGTCTCGATCATGCCGCCCTGCACCTCGTGGTAGGCGCCGCCCGCGGTCACGCGCGCGCGGGCGAGGCGGTCCTGCAACGCGACGCTCGCGGCCTTGACCCCCCAGCGCATGCCCATCGCGTAGAACTCGGCCTGGCTCATGCTGTCGGCGCCGCCGGCGAGGACCACGTCGGCGGCTCCGGTCTGCACCTGCATGCAGGCGAGCGCGACCGCCTGCAGCCCCGAGCCGCAGCGACGGTCCAGCTGCAGCCCCGGCACCTCGATGCCCAGCCCGGCGTCGAGGGCGGCCACCCGGCCGATCGCCGGCGCCTCGCCGTTGGCGTAGCACTGTCCGAGGATCACGTCGTCGATCTCGCTCGCCGGCAGCGCGGTCCGCCGCACCAGCTCGGCGATCACCGTGGCCGCGAGCTTCGCCGGCGACACGTCGCGCAGGACGCCGCCGAAACCGCCGACCGGCGTCCGCAGCGGCTCGCAGATGACGGCGTCGCGCATGGGCGCGGAGACTGCCACAAACAACCCGCCGAAGGGGTTATGGAGCGACCGGGGGCCGAGACACTAGCCCCACGGTCGCCCGCTACCCGGATGACCTGTGGCCTTCCGCACCAACTCCTCGGCAGGCAGCAGTCGCGGCTTTAGCTAAGGCGAGCCGGCACCGGCGAATTGGCGCTGCGCGAGCGCGCGCATGCGCTTGTCGAGCCCGGCCAGGCGCTTGGCCTGCCGCGCCCGCGTCAGCCGCCCGGCGGCGGTCGCGCCGGCGAGCTTGCTGCGCTTGGCGGCGACGAGCGCGTCGACCAAGCCGGCGCTGGACTTGCCGGCCGTCGCGTCGGCGATCTGCGCGAGCGTCTGACCGGAGCGCAGCTGCGACTGCAGCCGCGCGGGCGCCACGCCGAGGTAGCCGGCGGCGATACTGCCGGCGCGCGCGGGCGCCAGGAACAGCGCGGCAATCCGCCCAGCGCTGCCGGCTCGCTTCTGCGCGGGGCCCAGCAGCGCGCTGCCTGGCCCGCCGGCGCGATTGACCTCGGCCGCGACCCGCTGGGGGAGCTTGGCGGCCGCGGACGTGAGTAGCGCCTTGCGCGTGGCGATCAGCGCTTCGGTCAGCCCGGCGGCGGACTTGCCGGCTGTGGCGTCCGCGATCTGCGCGAGCGTCTTTCCGGAGCCCAGCTCGCCGGTGAGCTGCGCCGGCGAGATGCCGAGGTAGGCCGCGGCGGCGGCGAGGTCGCGTGCGTGCCCGCGGTGGGCGTGACGGTGGGCGCCGCCATGGCGGCCCGGGCTGCTCTGGCCGGTCGCCGACACGGCGGCGATCGAGCCGCCGGCGACAAGCGCCGCGACGGCCGCTCCGGCGATTACCTTCTGTTTGATGCTGCGCCGCACCTCGACCATGTTGCTCCCTTTCCCTAAAGACCGCGTCCCTACGCTCTAAATGGTACGTAAAGACAGCTGGCTGACCAGCAAACGACTCGTGCCGGCCGGCAACGCCGCGGGCGTGGTCTACGGCGTGATCACCGTCGGCGCGCTGATGGCCGCCGAGAGCGGCCGCCATGAGTCCTACGTGGACACGTTCGCCTCGGCGCTGATCGCGACGCTGCTGTACTGGCTTGCGCACGCCTACGCCGACCTGCTCGGGCGCCGTCTGGCGACTGGCGAGCGGCTGACCGCGGGAGCGCTCGCGCGCGCGCTGGCGCACGACTGGGCGATCGTGCGCGGGGCCGCGCTGCCGATGGCCGCGCTGGTGATCTCCTGGGCGGTGGGAGCCGGCCAGGAAGCGGGTCTGACGGCCGCGCTGCGCACCGCCGTGGTGACGGTCGTCGCCTTCGAGCTGCTCGCCGGCATACGCGCGAAGTCGACACCGGGCGAACTGCTGTTGAAGGGCGCCGTCGGCGTGACGATGGGGCTGGCGATCCTTGCGCTGAAGGGCATCCTCCGCTGACGAGCGAAAGTTCAATGTAGACAAAGCGCTGCGGATATGAAACGATCCTGATTGCCGGACTCTGTGCGATTGACCCAATCCACAGATCAATTCTGGAGGATCGAATGCCGCAGGCAGAGACCGACCGGGCTGGCGCCGCGAGAGCGCCGGCGCCGCTGTATCAGCGCCTCCCGCATGGACCGCACAGGCTCGCTGCGGAGGAGGTCGTCCGCAATCAGCGCACGCGCATGCACGGGGCGATGATCGAGGCTGTGGCGCTGCACGGCTACGAGCGCACGAGCGTCAAGCAGGTCGTCGGTCTCGCGGGGGTTTCGCGTCGCTCGTTCTACGAGCAGTTCGCCAACAAGCAGGAGTGCCTGCTGTCGACCTACGACCTCATCGCGGCACGCGGGGCCGGACGCGTCGGCGGCGCCTATCGCGCCGCGCGAGGCGACGCCGAGGAGCGCATGCAGGCCGCTTTCGGCGAGCTCGGGCAAGCGATCAGCGCGAACTGGAACAGCGCCGGCCTGGTCATCCTCGAGGCGCCGAAGGCCGGCGCGCCGGCGCTGCTGCGCCTGCGTCGCGCATCGGCGACGTTCGAGCAGCTGCTCGCCGACTGCTTTTCACACCCCTCCGCGGCGAGCCCGCTGCCGGCGCCGGTGATCCGCGGCATCGCCGGCGGTCTTCACGCGGCGTTGTCGAGCTGCCTGCGCGAGGGCACCGCGGAATCGGCCCCGGGGGTCGCCGAGGAGATGTTCCGCTGGACGCTGCTGTTTCAGACGCCGGCCGCCAAGCAGCTTGCCGAGCGCCTGTCCGACCGCGCTCGCGCGGCGCTCGCCGAGGGCCGCAAGGCGACGCG
>JAXDGQ010000012.1:0-9737 GCA_034664965.1 Solirubrobacteraceae bacterium
AGTGAGGCGATCTGCGGCAGATGGGTGATGCACAGCAGCTGCGTGGACTGCCCGAGCTCACGCAGTCGCGCGCCGACGGCGCGCGCAGCATGACCGCCGATGCCCGCGTCGATCTCGTCGAACACGAGCGTCTCACCGGCCGCCGGCTGCCCGCGCGAGGCCGTCGTCTTGGCGCGGCGCGCGCCGCTCGCCTTGCCCGCGGCCGCCGGCGACGCCGGGCGGCACGCCGTGATCAGGGCGAGCATCACGCGCGAGAGCTCGCCGCCGGAGGCGATCTCGCGCAGCGGCCCGCACGGGACGCCCGGGTTGGCAGCGAGCAGGAACTCGACCGCGTCGGAGCCGCAGGGGCCCGCCTCGCGCGCGCTCAGCGCGACCTCGAAGGAGGCGTCGGGCATCGCCAGCGAGGCGAGCTGCTCGCAGACCCCGCGCTCCAGCGCCGGCGCAGCCGCCTGACGCGCGGCGCGCAGCGCCAGGGCGTGCTCCTGAAGCGTCGCCTCGGCCTCGCGCAGGAGCTCTGTCGTGGACTCCAGCGCCACCTCGGCGCCCGCCAGCTCGTCGCGGCGCTCGCGCGCCCGCGCGGCGTGCTCGAGCACGCTCGCGACGCTTCCGCCGTGCTTGCGCATCAGCCGCTCGACCTCTGCCAGGCGCTCTTCTACGCCGTCGAGCGTGAGCGCCTGCCCGACGTCGCCGCCCAGCGCGGGCTGCTCGCCGTAGGCGCGCAGGCCGCCCGCCAGATCGCCGGACTCGATCGCCAGCGCGCGCAGGCGCTCGGACATCTCATCCAGGCGCGGATCGACGCCGGCAAGAGCCTCCAGCGGCGCGTTGGCGGCGCCGAGCAGCGTCGTGACGCCCGGCGTCTGCCCCTCGTCGGGGGCCAGGGCCTCCGCGCCGGCCATCGCCGCCGAGCACAGGGCGTCCAGGCTGCGCATCCGCTCGCGCGCCGCGAGCAGCTCATCGTGCTCGCGCTGGTCGGGAGCCGCCGCGTCGATCTCGGCGAGCTCGAACTCGAGCAGGTCGAGCTCGCGCTCGCGCGCGCCGGAGAGCTCGCGCAGCTGCGTCATCCGCTCATGCAGGCGCCGGCTCTCGGCGAAGGCCTGCGCGCAGGCGCCCAGCCGGCGCAGCTGCTCGGGCCCACACAGCTCGTCCAGGAGTGCCAGCTGCTTGCCCGCGATGGTCAGCTTGCGGTGCTCGTGCTGTCCGTAGAAGGACATCAGCGTGGTGCCGACGTCGCGCAGGTCTGAGACGCTCGCCGAGCGGCCGTTGAGGTAGGCGCGCGTGCGCCCGTCGGCGCCCACGCGCCGTGACAGCACGAGCTCCTGGGTGTCGGGCGCCAGGCGCTCGCGCAGCTGCGCTGCGAGCGCCTCGGACATCTCGAACACGCCCTCGACGTAGGCCTCCTGCGCCCCCGGTCTGACGATTCCCGAACGTGCGCGGCCTCCGAGCAGCAGATCGAGGGCATGTGCGAGCACCGTCTTGCCGGCCCCGGTCTCGCCGGTGAGCACGTTCAGGCCGGGCCCCAGACGCAGCTCGGCGCGCTCGATCAGCAGCAGATTCTCGACTCGCAGCTCCAACAGCACGACCGCAGGTCTAGCAGCGCCCGCCGACGGATCGCGCGCCTGGAGCGGGATGAGACGCAGGCTGGCGCGAGCGCCGCGACGGGCCTCCAGCGCCAGGGTGCGCGCGGCACTGTAGGCGACGCCTCTGCGTGACGATAAGGGACGTAGTCTGTGGCGACGGGGTGGCGCAGCCAGCGATCGGCGGCGCCTCCCTGCACACATCGTCCGCCCAACGGCATGGCTGCCAGCGACCGAAATCCAACCTCAGACCGGCCTGCGACCGGGCAGCTGGCCTGCCTGCCTGCGCCGGCGTTGCGCGATCGACTGGCCGAGGAGGTCAATCGAGCCGGGCGCCATGGGACGCCGCTGAGCTGCCTGCTGGTGACGATCGGCAACCTGGAGGAGCTCGCACGCGAGCATGGCAGCGAGCTGTCCGAGCAGACGCTCGCCTACGTGGCCGGCGCCCTCGCCAGCCAGGTGCGCGGCTTCGATCGCATCGGGCGCCCGAGCGAGGGCGAGCTGCTTCTCGTGCTGCCCGGAGCCGACGGCCCGCGCGGGGAGATCGTCGCCCGGCGCGTGCTCGAGCGCCTGCGCACGATCAAGGTCGAATCCGACGGCATCCGACGTCCGCTGCGCATCTCGGTCGGCCTCGCCGCGTGGCAGGACGACATCGGCGGCGACGAGCTGCTGCAACGCGCACGCGCGGCTGCGCGACGCGGCAACGGCGCCGATGGCGCGTCGACACTGGCCAGCTCCTCTCCCCCCGTGCTTGGCCGGCCGCACGGACCGGCATAATCACACCCGTGCTCTCGGGATCAGAGCTATGGCTGCTTCGCCTGATGGCCGACCGCGGCCTGGCGCTGCTCGACGCCGACACCTTGCTGATCGTGATCGAGGAGCGCGGAGAGCTGCGCGTCGCGGCATCGGCCGGCTCCTCCACGATGCGCGTGCGCATCGTGCCCGTCGACGGCAGCGCGCTCGGCGAGCTGTACCGGGTGGGGCAGTCCCAGGCGCTCGACCGCCCGCGCGGCAAGGACGCCGCCTGGCTGCACGAACTCGGCGTGGAAGTGCGTGCCGCACTGGTCGAGCCGCTGAGCCTCGAGGGCCAGGGCGGCGGCATGGTGATCGCGCTGCGCACGGACAAGAGCTTTCGCAACCCCGACCGCGAGGCCCTGCAGGCCTTCTCCACGAGCGTCGCCCAGCGCCTGGTCGCCGAGCGCTCGGTGGAGATCGAACGCCTGCGCTACGGCATGGAGGCGCGCGAGCGCGAGCGCACCCGCTGGGCGCGCGAGATCCACGACGAGAGCATCCAGGGCATGGGCGCGCTGCGCCTGCGGCTGGCCAACGCCCGCGACATCGACGACCCGCAGCAGCTGCGCGAGGCCGTCGATGTCGTCCTCGACGGCTTGGGCAACGAGATCGACGGCCTGCGCCACCTGATCACCGAGCTTCGCCCCGCCGCGCTCGACGACCTGGGGCTGGCTGCCGCGCTGCAGGCGCTCGCCAGGCGCGCGCAGGCGATTGAGGGGCTGGACGTGAGCATCGAGATCGAGCTCGGCCAGGAGCACGACGGGCGGCGCCTGGACGCCGAGCTGGAGAGCACGATCTATCGCATCGTGCAGGAGGCGCTGACCAACGTCAGTCGCCACGCCGAAGCGACCAGCGCGCTCGTGAGCATCACCGAGCGCGACGGCGTCGTGCGCGCGTCGGTCACCGACGACGGCAAAGGCCTGCCCAACGCTGACAGGCTCGGCCCGCGCGGCGACGGACTGGAGGGCGGCTTTGGCATGGGTGGCATGCGCGAGCGCGCCGAGCTGGTCGGCGGCGAGCTCGAGTTCGGACCCGCGCCGACGAAGGGCACAACCGTGCGCCTGGTCGTGCCGCTCGCCGGGCGCCCCACGCCCGAGGCGGAGGCGGCGGCCGCAGGCGGGGCCCCGCTGGATGCGCTTGCGCGCTAACGGCGCGCCCGGCTACTCGACGAGGCCGATTCTTCGCACGTACGCGGTGATCTCGGCGCGCGAGGAGAAGCCGAGCTTCTCGATCGCGCGGGCGCGGTAGGTCTTGACGGTGCGCTCGGCGACGTGCAGCTGCTCGGCGATCTGCGGGTTGGTGTAGCCGTTGGCGATCAGCCTTACGACCTCGCGCTCGCGCTCTGACAGCACGACGCCGTCCGACGAGGCCTCGTCACCGGTCGCCATCAGCGCGCCCAGGCGCGGGTGCAGGTAGTTGCCGCCCGCGACGGCGAGGCGGAAGGCCTGCAGGAGCTCCGCCGGCTCGGCCTCCTTGAGGACATAGCTGCGCGCGCCGGCGCGCAGCGCCTGGCGCGCGTACTCGGGATCCTCGCGCATCGTCAGGATCGCCACCGCCAGCGTGGGGTGCGCAATGAAGCAGGCCGGCAGCGCGGCGAGGCTGGAGCCGCCGGGCATCGTCAGGTCGAGCGTCAGCAGGTCGGGCTTGTGCTCGCGGACTTCGCGGATCGTCGATGGCACGTCGGCGGCTTCGGCGACCACGCGAAACTCATCCTTCTCGCGCTCGAGCACGGCGCGGATGCCGTCGCGCACGACGGTGTGGTCGTCGGCGATGATCACGCTGACCGGACGATCGACTTCTGGCGCGCCAGCCTCCATCGGCACACCGTACCGGGTGCATCCGACCGATCTTGACGGTCCGGCGGGACGACACGCATCTGCCCCTTTAGGACGACAAGATCAGCACCATCGGCCCGACAGACAAATGCTCCTTGAGGACGCATCATGTATGGCATGACGAGCGTTGCAAACCAGAGCATGCAGCTGAGACAGGCACCGAAGCTCCGCCTGCTGCCCAAAGGGGGCAGCTCGATCGGCTGCGCAGACGACAAGCGCCCGGCGCTGCGCCTGCTCCGCGGCCGCAAGCCCGACGAGCATCCGGTGCTGCTGGCCGGCGGCGACGACGCCGGCCGCGCGGCTGTGCTTGCCGACATGGCCAGGACGATGCCGCCGAGCACGATCTTCGAGCAGGCGGGCGCGATCTCGGAGGTGCTCGCACGGGCTCCGGAGTGCCGCATGGTGATCCTCAGCGGCGAGCTCGAAGAGATCCCCGCGGCGTCGTTGATGCAGATGCTCGTGCACCGCAGTCCCGAGGTCCCGGTCGTCTGCCTGGACGCCGCAGAGCCGCAGCCCGTTCAAGCCCTCGCGCGGTAGCGCCGCGCGGGCGCGCGCACAGCGCGCGGGCAGGGTTGGCGAACGGCCTCGGGGAGACATCTTGCACGCCGTGCTCGCGCGCCTGAGCGCGTGTAGCGTGCATCGCCGTGTCTGAGGCCAAGGCCACCTCGCCCCTGCGACATCCCGAGCTGCGGCGCATCGTTGCCGGCTACACCGTCAACCGCCTGGGCACCTGGTTCGGCTTCATCGCGCTGGCGGTCGTCGTCTTCGACCACACCCACAGCGCGATCGCCGTCGCCTCGCTGCTGATCGCAAGCCAGGTACTGCCCGCGCTGATCGTGCCGGCGCTGGTCGCGCGCGTGGAGACCTCCACGCGCCGCGGCGAGCTCACCCGCCTGTACCTGTTCGAGGCCGCGACCACCGCCGCGCTGATCGCGCTGGTGCTGTGGCAGTTATCGCTGCCGGCGATCCTGCTGCTGGTGGCGCTCGACGGCACCGCCGCGCTCGCCGCGAGCGCGCTGCTGCGAGCGGCCGCCGCGCGCAGCGCGCGCGAGTGGGTGCGCGCGAGCCAGGCGCCCGGCGAGCAGGGCGCACCGATCGACGAGCTGTCGGCGGCGGCGGAGCGCAGGGCCAACGCGGCTCTGAACATCGGCTTCGCGACGACCTTCACGCTCGGCCCGGCGCTCGCCGGCGTCGTCGTTCCCACGCTCGGAGCGTCCGCGGCGCTGGCGATCGACATGGTCTCCTTCGCGATCTGCGGCGCGCTGCTGGTGGACCTGAAACCGCATCTCGACGACGCCGAGACGGACTCCGTGCGCGCCCGCGTGAAGGCCGCGTGGCGCTACATCAACGAGGCCGCCACGTTGCGGCGGCTGCTGATCACCCAGGCGATCGCCTTCGTCTTCTTCGAGTTCTCGCCGCCGATAGAGGTCGCCTACGCGAAGGTCTCGCTGCACGCCGGCACCGAGGGCTACGGCGTACTGCTCGGCGTCTGGGGCCTCGGGGTCGCCCTCGGCAGCGTGGTATTCGCGCGCTCGATCGACCGCTCGCTGAAGGTCCTGCTGAGCGCTTCGACCTTCGCCGTCGGCTTCGCCTATCTCGGCTGGTGGCTCGCCCCGACGCTGGCGATCGCCTCGGCAGCAGGGTTCGTGGGCGGGATCGGCAACGGCGTGCAGTGGGCCGCGTTGATCAGCGCCGTGCAGCGCCTGACGCCCGAGCACCTGCAGGGCCGTCTGATGGGCGCCGTGGAATCGCTCGGCGCGATCTTCCCGGCCTTCGGCTATGTGCTCGGCAGCGCGATCGCCTCGCTCGCCTCACCGCGCATCGCGCTGCTCGTCGCCGGCGCGGGCGTGACGATCTGCACGATCGCCTTCATCCGGATCCCGCTCGCGGCGAGCAGCGCCGACGCACACGACGCGCAGAGCTCTGACGGCCGCACAGACGCGCGCGGCCCCGAGCGGCGCACGCGGACGTGGACCCCGCCGCACGACGACACCGCGCCGCAGGTGGATCGGCTGGCGGATAGGAGCGCCGCGCCCTCCCAGGGAGCCCCCACTGGCAGCGCTCAGGGCAGCAGCACGCGCAGTTAGCCCGTTTGGGCCGACGGCCCCGCGAGTCCAGTGCGCAGGCGCGCACCTTAAGCACGACGCGCGAATAGCCGTTAAGTACGACAGATGCCTCAATGAGCACGTCCAAGTGGCAAATCCGCATCTTCTGCGCCTTCGAGGCGCTGCTGCTCGTCGGCTCGCTCGGCGTTTCCGTGTGGCTGTCCAAAGCCGCGGAATGGGAGCCGCTGCTGCTCGTCCTTGTGCTGTTCGCGCTGTCGCTCGGGGGCCGTCGCGTGTGGTTCATCACGATCCGCGGACAGCGCCTGGCGCCTGGGCTGGTGGCCCAGGTGCTCGCGATGGTCGTGCTGGGACCGGTTCCCGCGGTCGCGATGTCGGTGCTCGTGGCGGTTCTGATCTGCGTCGGGCGCGGCCTGCGCCCGTCGGCGTGGCTGAACAACCTCGCCGCGTTCGCCGTCTTCCCGCTGGTCGGCGGGGTGCTCACGCAGCTGGTGATCGGCGACGTGCACGACAAGGCCAACCAGCTCGCGCAGGGGCCGATATTCGCGCTGGTCGTCTTCGGCGTCTTCCTGATCGCCAACGCGCTCAACTTCCTGGTGATCGCACTCGACAACTTCTTCCTCGAAAACCAGCCGCTGATGTCGCAGATCCGCGAGACCTTCACGCCGATGCTTCCCGGGCAGACCGCCGCGGCGGCGCTCACCGGGATGCTCGCCGTTGCCTACACCAACCTCGGCCTGCCGGTCGTCTTCGCGTCGGTTCTCGTCGTGGCGATCTTCCAGTACCTGCTCGTCGCGCTGCTGCGTTCGGAGGACCGCGCCGACCAGCTGGAAGCGCGCACCGTGCACCTCGCCTCGCTGCAGCTCGGCGTCCTCACCACGCTCGTCGAGACGCTCGCCCTGCGCGACCGCATGACGGCCCGCCACGCCGCCGCGGTCGCCCGCTACGCGCGCGCCCTGGCGAAAGAGATCGACTGCTCGGAGGCCGACCAGGACCTGATTCACACGGCCGGCCTGCTGCACGACATCGGCAAGTTCGCACTGCCCGACCGGATCCTCAAAGCAGAGGTCCTGTCCGACGACGACTGGGCCGTGATCCGCCGCCACCCCCAAGACGGTGCGACGCTCGTGGGCCGACTGGACGGATACGGGCCGGTCGCCGAGGCGATTCTCTACCACCACGAGCGCGTGGATGGCGGCGGCTACCCCGCCGGTCTGATCGGCAACGAGATCCCGCTGCCCTCGCGGATCGTCGCGGTCTGCTCGACCTATGACACGCTGACCGCTCGCGAGACCTACAGAGCGCCGATGACGCCCCAGGACGCGATGACCGAGCTGCGCCGCGTCGCCGGTCGTCAGCTGGACAGCGAGCTCGTGGAGAGCTTCATCGCGATGCTGCAACGCGAAGGATCACTGACGTTCGTGCATGGTGACGACGCCGACTTCGAGGCCGAGCTGGCCTTCGAGCGGCGCGCACGCCAGATCGCCGCTCCCGCACCCCGCTGAGCGGGCTCGGACACCAACGTGAGCAGGCTACAGCGCTACGCCGGGCGGCGTACAGCTGCACATATGACTGAGGACGCCGCGCCCTGGGGCACGGCGTCCCCACCTGAGACCGTCATTCGGCCTCCCTGAAAAGCCTATTTGTGGTAACGCACGGTTTGTCTCCTTCGCCTTGGCCTCTCAGCCTTTCGACGAGGCGGCGCCCGTCTGTCTCCATCCACAGGACCGCTACGTTTGAGTAGGTTCGCTAAGGATAGTACCGGGATCGACGGAAATGTCCAGTTTGCGGTGGCTTGTGCAGGATTGCTTGCACAGGCAGGACCTATCGGCCCGCACCGGCGCTTTATGCCTGCAAAAGGCACTGCCCGGCCGGCGTTGGGGACCTCGTCGGGCACGACGGCGGCGCCGGGTCGGCGCGGGGTCGGCAGTCGGGCCAAACGTCTACAAAGCTGTGCGGGGCTAAACCCCGGGTCCCGGTCTGCCGAAGCAGTCATGGGGCGCGGCGAGACCGCGCCGACAGCGACCGCAACCGACGAGGCGACCAATGACCGCAAGCGCCACCCTTCCCCGCAACAGCCGCCAGCTCGTGTTCACGAGCTCACAGGCCGCCAGCTATCTCGGCGTGTCGCTTGCGACCGTCCGCCGCTGGACGGACGCCGGCTACGTCAGCTGCTACCGCACACCCGGTGGTCAGCGGCGCTTTGCCCGCGAGCAGCTCGACGAGTTCATCACCTCGATGCATCGTGAGGGCCCGGCTGTTCGGGCCGACAGCGAGTCCGCGGTCCACGGCTCCGGCCCGAGCGCCCACGCCGCCTAGCACGCCGGACTTCAGCGTCACCATCTGGGCGCCCGGCGTCACGACGCTCCGCGTGTCAGCTCGCCAGGCGGCCGAACTTCTCGCGCAGGCGCCGGTAGAAGGATGAGCCGGGCAGTTGCGCGATCGTGCCTATGTCCTTGACGAAGCGCGCGTCGAGCTTCGCACCGGGGGCGATCTCCCCTGCCGGGCGTCCGTCCAGCGCGATGTCCAGCGCATCGAGCGAGCGATTGTGGATCGTCAGGCGATCGCCCGGCGCGACCACCAGCGCGCGCGCGGTCAGCGAATGGGGCGCGATGAAAGAGACGAGGAACCCTTCGACCCCCCAGGCCATCACCGGGCCGCCGTTGGCGAGGTTGTAGCCGGTCGATCCTGCCGGCGTGGCCACGACCAGGCCGTCGCAGCGCACGTTGCCGACGAGCTCGCCTTCGATCTCGTAAGCGAGCTCGGCGACGCGCTCGCCGACCTTGCGGTGGATGGCTACGTCGTTGACCGCCGAGCGGGCGTCCCGCGACGACACCGCACCGGCGTCGTGCGCGGCGCCGGAGGCCTCGTTGGAGGCGTTCAGCACGATCGCCGGCAGGCGCAGCAGCTCGAAATCGCCGTTGAGCGCGCGGCGCATACCTTCATCGATGTCCCCCGGCTCGACCGTCGCGAGAAAGCCGATCTCGCCGAAGTTGACTGCGAACACGGGCACGTGGGTCCCCGAGTAGAGCCGCAGCGCCTTGAGGATCGTGCCATCGCCGCCGAGCACCAGGCACAGCTCGACGTCCTCCTTCACGGCGGCGTCGACTTCCAGGCCCGGACGGCTCGTCAGCCCGTGCTTGCGGGTCTCCTCGGCGTCCAGGCGCAGCGTGACGCCGGCGGCCGCCGCCTGCCGAGCGAGCCGAAGGAGCGCGTCTGTGGTGTCATCGGGGCGGCGGTGGGTGAGCACCGTGAACTCCCTCACGAGGGCTCGACCTCGCGTGCCAGGCGCTCGAGGCGCTCGCCCGGCGCATCGCGCGCCTGCAAACCGGGAAGGATCGCACCGGCCGGCAATGCGTCGCGAGCAGCGCGCGCGGGATCGGCCAGCCACACGAACGTCTCGCGGTTGCCCTTCGGCCCCGGCAGGCCCGACGAGCGATACCCGAGCACGGCCGCCCCCAGCGAAAGAGCCG
>JAXDGQ010000013.1:0-4906 GCA_034664965.1 Solirubrobacteraceae bacterium
CCTCGTAAGGGGCGAAGAACTCGCGCACCTCGCGCTCCTGCGCGCGGGCGCGCGGATCGCCGCCGCTGAGCAGGCGACCGACGAGCTTGAGCAGCCCGACGTCCCCGGCGGGGAGCTGATCGTGGCGCCCCTGCCCGTGCAGCGCGAGCATCTCCACCGTCCAGCTCCCGATGCCCGGGATCGCGCGCAGGCGACGCCAGCCGTGCTCGTGCTCGGCGCTGTGCAGGTCGACGCGCCCGAGCGCGACCTCGCGCGCGGCGCGCACGAGCGTCAGCGCGCGCGTGCCCGCCAGGTCGAAGGACTCCAGCAGCGCCGGCGCGGTGCCGGCGAGTTCCGCCGGCGCGGGCAGGTCGCGCAGCGGGCTGGCGGCGCCGTCCCAGCCGATCCAGCGACGCCCGAGCGCGGCGAGCAGGCGGCGCTCGATCGCCGCCGCGCGCTCGTACTCGATGAGCTGCTCGCAGACCGCCCAGGCGAGCGCCTCAAACGGCTCCGGGCGCCGGCTCGTGCGCAGCCACGGTCGGCGGCGAACCGAGCGGCCGATCAGCGGGTCGCGCGCGAAGCGCCGGTGGAACGCGCGCAGATCCTCATCGACGCCCAGCGCGAAGCGCATGCGCGCGATCCCGTGCGCGGCGGCCTCGCGCGTGCTCGCGCGCGCGCCGAGGATGACCCGGTCGGGCGCGGTCTGCGCGGCCCGCACGAGCACCGGCTCGCCCTCGTGGTGCAGCAGGCGCTCGAGCACACCGCCGCGGCGCCGCAGCACGCCGTCCATGCCTCCCCGCGGCAGGCGAAACGGTCCCGCCGGGCGTATTTCGACGCGCTGCTCGATGCTGGCCACCGCGCGCCTCCGCGGCGCTAGTCGCGACCGCCGAGCAGGTGCACGTCCACCAGCAGCGAGCGGCTGCCGACGATCTGCACGAGCTCGCTGGCAGCGGGCGCGGCGCCGCGACCGCGGCGGCCGCGTCCCAGCCGGCGCCGGGCGCGGCGGCCCTTGGCGAGCGCGGCCGAGCTGCGCTGGCGGCGCGTCACCAGGCCGGCGACGGCGGCGCCGGCGACGAAGCCTCCAGCCGCCACCGCGGCGGCCTGCACGGCAGGGATCGCAGCCGAGGCGCGCACGCGCTGGAGCTCTGCCGCGAATGGGTAGCCGTCCACGACGGTCGCCGCCTGCGCGAGCACCGGCAGCGCGTCGAGCGCCTCGGCGGGCGCGTCGTCGTCCTCGAAGGGCTCCTGCTGGGCGGCGGCGCTCACGCGGCCAAGTGTAGAGAGCCCCGCAGACCGCACTACAGCTCGCGCTCGTAGATCCGGTAGCGCTTGACGACCCGCCCGCCCATCGCTTCCATGCCGCGGTTCATCGCCGTGTTGGTCTCGAGGATCCAGCCCATCTCGCCGCCATCCTGCGGGCGAGCTTCGGCGGCGTCGTAGTGCAGCTCATACAGGCGGGCGGCGACGCCGGTGTGCTGGTACTCCGGCTTGACGCCGAGGAAGCCGACGCGCACCCGGTCGGTGAGCCTGCCCTTGTTGAGGAAGTACCACCAGCCGAGCGGCAGCAGTTTGCCGTTCATCTTGGCCAGCACCTGGTTGATGTCCGGGAAGGTCATCGCCATCCCCACGACCTCACCGGTGTCCAGGCGCTCGGCGATCATCGCCCAGTGCTTGTCGAAGACGAGCTGCAGCTCCTGCGCGAGCGCGTCGAGATCCTTCTTGGAGTACGGCACGAAGTCCCAGTTCTCAGACCAGGCGGAGTTGTACACCTCGGCGAAGGCGTCCATGTCTTTGCGCAGCTGGCGCCGGCGCATCGGGCGCACGCGGATGCCGTGCTCGCTCTCGGCCTTCGCCGCCAGCTCCCAGATCACAGGCAGCACCTTGTCGCGCTCGGTGACCTCGAGGTTCCACATCAACAGGTCCATCGCCTTGGTCATCCCGGCGCGCTCGACCAGCTGCTGGTAATAGGGCGGGTGCCACGGCTGGCGGATCATCGGGCGCAGCGCAAAGCCCTCGACGAGGACGCCGCTCTCGTCGTTCATCGAGAAGTCCGCCGGGCCGACCATCCGCTCCATGCCGCGGTCGCGCAGCCAGGCCGCGGCGGCGTCGAGCAGGGCCTCGGCGGCCTCTTGGTCGTCCTCGACCTCGAAGAACCCGAACCAGCCCCACCTCTTCTGCTGATGGTCGTTGAAGGCGCGGTTGACCTGCGCGCTGGCGCGCCCGACGACGCGCCCGTCCCGACGCGCCAGGAAGTACTCGGCCTCGCCATGGCTGAAGAACGCGTTCAGGCGGCGGTTGAGGAACAGCCGCCGCTCGAGCTTCAGCGGTGGCACCCACTGCGGGTGGTTAGCATGCAGGCGAAACGGGAGGTCGATGAACCGTTTCAGATCTCGCGCGCCTGCGACAGAGCTGGTTTTCACTCCCACGGCCGAGGCACACTACATGCACACCTCAACCGACGTTTTCGCCAAGGCCCGCGACCACGATCGAGCCGAGCTGCTCGCGGCCGCACGCGCCGCGGACGTCCTTCCCTACTTCCACGTGCTCACCTCGCCGGCGATGCCGGTGGTCGAGATGGAGGGCGCCGAGCGGATCATGCTCGGCTCCAACAACTACCTCGGGCTGACCGGCGACGAGCGCGTGATGGGGGGCGCCGAGGATGCGCTGCACCGCTTCGGAACGGGCCTCACGGGGTCGCGCCTGCTCAACGGGACGATCCCGCTGCACCTCGAGCTCGAGCGCGAGATCGCCGAGTGGATGGGCACCGAGGACGCGATCGTCTTCACGACCGGCCACCAGGCGAACGTCGGCACGCTGGGCACGCTGCTCGGTCCCCAGGACACGGTCATCGCCGACTCCGGCGACCACGCCTCGATCCTCGACGGCTGCCTGCTCTCGCGCGCCAAGCTGCGGCCGTTTCGCCACAACCGCCTGGACAAGCTGGAGAAGATGCTCCAGCGCGCGCAGGACGACGGCGGCGGCATCCTCGTCGTCGTCGACGGCGTCTTCTCGATGGAGGGCGACATCGCTCCGCTGACCGACATCTGCGACCTGTGCGAGCGCTACGCGGCGCGGCTGATGGTCGACGAGGCCCACGGCGCGGGCGTGCTCGGCGCGCGCGGAGCCGGGACGGCCGAACTGCTCGGCGTCGGCGACCGCGTCGACCTGCGCATGGGCACCTTCTCCAAGTCGCTCGCCTCCTGCGGCGGTTTCGTGGCCGGCACCAGCGAGGTGATCGAGTACCTGCGGCTGTATTCGCGCGCCTTCCTGTTCACCGCCTCGGCCGTGCCCGCCGCCGTGGGCGCGGCGCTCGCGGCCCTGCGCGTGGTGCGCTCGGACGATGGGCCGCCGCTGCTGGCGCGCGTGCTGCAGAACGCCCGCCACCTGCGCGACGGCCTGCAGGAGCGCGGCTTCGCCGTCGTCTCTGCCCAGGAGCTGCCCGCGGGCGCCCACGTGCAGGCGCACGCGCCCGGCCTGCTCGCCGGCACGGGCGCCGACCCGGGCCGGCAGACGATCGTCACGCCGATCGTGCCGCTGCTGGTGGGCGACGACTGGAAGGCAGCCCTGCTGTGGCGTGCGCTGTACGACGCCGGCGTGTTCGTAAACACCGCCCTACACCCCGCGGTCCCGCCGGGCGGGGCGCTGCTGCGCACGAGCGTCATGGCCACGCACGACGACGCCACGCTGACGCGCGCGCTGGACGTCTTCGCGCGCGTCAAACGCCAGTTCGAGGCTGAGCACGGTCCGCTTCCGGGCCCGTCCGGGCACGCCTCGCCCGCTTGAACGCCGGGCCGGCGCGACCGAGCATCGCCGTCCGCACTTGTCCAAATCTTCACAAGCGAAAGGGCGCTAGAAAAAGGTCGCTTCTAGCGTGAGAAGCGCGCGAACGCTGTTGACCGAGCGGGCCGTCGGACATAGCTTGCGGGAGCGCTCTGCACGACGTTCGGGTTCGCCCCCCACCTGCCATCGTTAGAACACTTTTTCGGGTCGCAGTAGGGGACCCGGGGTCGATTTCGGACGTCCATGACGAGCGCGCCCTCGTCAACCACAAGCACGGATGTTGTGGCTCGGTAGCCCGCGCCTCAACGGGGAGTTCAATATGAACGCGACAGTGACCATCGCCCCTGCTCCGCAGTACATGCGGGCGCTGGAGCGCGCCAACAAGGTTCGCCTGGCTCGCGCGGAGCTCAAGCGTCGGGTTTCGATGGACGAGATCGATGCCGCCGAGGTGATCCTCGCCTGCCCCTGGGAGGCGCAGAGCATGGCCGTGGCAGACCTGCTGATGAGCCAGCGCCGCTGGGGCCAGACGCGCTGCCGCAAGTTCCTGGCGCAGCTGCCGATGTCCGAGAAGAAGACGATCGGCTCGATGACCGACCGTCAGCGACGCACCCTCGCGATGATGCTCACGTCTGCCGAGCGGGGCCGCGCGTGGAGCGCGACCCCCTGGGTAACGGACAGCCCGACGACAGCGTGAGCTGCCACCAGCCGGCGAGCATTCCGATCAGGCCGAGCCGCGGGCGAACCTCCCAGACCCCGCAGCCGCCCTGCCCGAGATCGCGGACCGGCAGGCGCACGAACTTGTAGCGCCCCGGTTCGAGCTTCATCCGCGCCAGCAGCTCGTGCGAGCGCCGCTCGTGCTCGGCGCGCCTGCGCGCCAGCGAGCGCACATCCTGCACGCGCCCCGCGAGCGTGTCGCGCTGGCGCTCCAGCTGCGCCAGGCTGAGCAGGCGCGGCCCGCCGAACGCCTCCGCGGCGATGTCTCGCGCGGCGTCGGCGGGGAAGTGCGGAAACCCGCTCGCCACGACCTGCGAGAGCTCGCGCTCCAGGCGCGTGACCTGCTCGCGCAGCGAACGCCGCGCGGCGCGCTCGTCGACCGACTCGAAGGCCGCTGTGCCGCGCTCGATCGTCAACTGCTCGGACTGGCTCA
>JAXDGQ010000014.1:0-3247 GCA_034664965.1 Solirubrobacteraceae bacterium
GCGAGCGCGCGCGCGACGCCGATGCGCTGGCGCTGGCCGCCGGAGAACTCGTGCGGGTAGCGGTTGTAGTGCTCGGGGTTCAGCCCGACCATCTCCATCAGCTCCTGCACCGCGCGCTTGCGCTCCCCCTTGCCCTGCTGCAGGCCGTGGATCGCAAACGGCTGACCGATGATCGAGCCGATCGTCTTGCGCGGGTTCAGAGACGAGTACGGATCCTGGAAGATCATCTGCATCTCGCGTCTGACCGCCTTCAGCTTCTTCCCCCTCAGGCGCGTGATGTCCTGACCGTCGAAGCGGATCTCGCCCGAGGTCGCGTCGAGCAGGCGCATGATCAATCGCGCCGTGGTGCTCTTGCCGCAGCCCGTCTCCCCCACCAGTCCGAGCGTCTCGCCGCGGCGGATGTCGAAGTCGACGCCGTCGACCGCCTGCACCGCGCCGACTTTTTTCTGCAGGACGATGCCGCTCGTCAGCGGGAAGTGCTTGACCAGGCGGCGCACGTGCACGAGCGCGTCGCCGTCCGCCGCCGGTGCGCCGGAGGGCGGGTCCGACGGCGACGGCGCGCCGGCGCCGAACGCGGCGGCCGCGGCCGGGGCATCGTCCTGGTGCTCGCTCACGCCGGCTCCTGCTCCTGCTCCTGAGGCACGCCGACCTCGGCGAGCGCCTGCTCGGGCGTGCGCCCGGCGCGCAGCTGCGCCCACAGGCGCCGGCGCACGTCGAGCTCCAGCAGGCATGCCACGTCATGGCCCGGCCGGTCGGGCACCGGGCGCAGCTCGGGGTCGATGCGCGCGTGCGAGGGCTGCGCGTAGGGACAGCGCGGATGGAAATGACAGCCCGACGGCAGCTGGATCAGGCTCGGCGGCGTGCCCGGGATCGGCACGAGATCTTCCTCGCGCGAGGTGCTGAGCGTGGGAATCGACTTCAGCAGGCCCCACGTGTAGGGGTGCTCCGGCCGCTCGAACACGATCGCCGCCGAAGCCTTCTCGACGATCCGCCCGGCGTACATCACCGCGATGTCGTCGGCCATCTCGGCGACGACGCCGAGGTCGTGGGTGATGATCACGATCGCCATCCCCAGCTCGCGCTGCAGGCGCTCCAGCAGCGTGAGGATCTGCGCCTGCACGGTCACGTCCAGCGCGGTCGTCGGCTCGTCGGCGATCAGCAGCTTCGGCTCGTTGGCGAGCGCCATCGCGATCATCGCGCGCTGGCGCATGCCGCCGGAGAACTCATGCGGATAGTCGTCCACGCGCCGCGCCGGGTCGGGGATGCCCACGAGCTCGAGCAGCTCGATCGCCCGTGCCCGGGCCTGCGCCTTGGAGATCTCGCGATGCACCCGCAGCGCCTCGATCAGCTGCGCGCCGACCTTGAAGAAGGGGTGCAGCGAGGACAGCGGGTCCTGGAAGATCATCGCGATGTCGTTGCCCCTGATCGCGCGCAGCTCGGCTTCTGAGAGCGCGACCAGGTCGCGCCCCTCGAACAGGATCCGCCCCGACACCGACGCCCCCTGGCTGCGCGTCAGCCCGAGCGTCGTCAGCGAGGAGACGGTCTTGCCCGAGCCCGACTCGCCGACGATCCCCAGCGTGCGCCCGCGCTGGACCTCGTAGCTGATCCCGTCGACCGCGTGAACGACGCCGTCCTCGGTCGAGAACTCGACACGCAGGTCCTCGACGCGCAGCAGCGGCTCCGAAGCGCTCATACCGCTCTCCGACCATCCACCGCGGGGCTCACGAGTAGCGCACCCGCGGGTCCAGGAAGGCGTAGACGATGTCCACGATGATATTGGCGAGGATTATGAACAGCGCGGCCACCAGGACCGTGCCCTGTACGATCGGGAAGTCGGCGTGGGTGATGGCGACGTAGTTGAGGCGGCCGATCCCGGGGATGTTGAAGACCGTTTCGACGAGCACCGAGCTGCCCAGCAGCACACCGATGTCGAGTCCGAGGATCGTGACGATCGGATTGATGGCCGAGCGCAGGCCGTGGCGCAGGACCACGCGGCGCTCGGACAGTCCCTTGGCGCGCGCCGTGCGGATGTAGTCCTCACCCATCGTCTCGATCAGGCTGCCGCGGATCAGCCGCGCATAGATCGCGGCCGTGCCGGCGGCCACCACCAGCCACGGCAGGATCAGCGACCCGAACCATTTGGCCGGGTCCGACGACAACGGGACGTAGCTGCCCGCGCCCGGGAAGATGGCGACCTGACCGATGTCCGAGGCGAACAGGTACAGGGCGATCAGCCCGAGCCAGTATTCGGGGGCCGAGACGAGAACCAGCGCGGTGCCCATGGCCGCGCGGTCCAGGCGCGAGCCGGCGCGCCTGGCGGACACGATCCCCACGCCCAGGCCGGCGACGAGCCACACGATGGCGCCGCCGACGACCAGCGAAAGCGTCGCCGGCAGGCGATTGAAGATCAGTTCCTTGACCGGCGCGTTGCTGTAGTAGCTGAAGCCCAGGTCGAAGTGCAGGAAGAGGTTCTTTATGTACACCCAGAACTGCGCCGGCAGGGATTTGTCGAGGCCCAGGTTGTGGCGGATCTCGGCGATGATCTTCGGGCTCTGCAGACGGCCCGCGCGGAGCTTCGCGGGATCGGCCGTGGGCAGGACGCGGAACATGACGAACAGCAGCGCCAGGACGATGATCAGCAGCACCACTCCCCACAGCAGCCTGCGGATGATGTAGCGGCTCATTGTCTGTGTGTCGGCATCGCCTGGGCTGTGTTCGGGTGCTGCTGTGCGACGAGCGGGCCGTCGCTGGCCGATGCGCTGCCGAACGAGGGACGGGCGACACGCCGCCCGTCCCTCGTCGGCCGCTGTGCTGCTACTTCAGAGACGTGAACGAGTAGGACCAGTCCCCGATGTTCCAGAGCTTGCCGACGCCCTGCACGTCTTTGGACTCGATCTCGGGCTCCTTGCTCCATTCATAGGGGATCACCACGGCTTCGTCGACGAGTTCTCTGTCGATCTTCGCCCACGCTTCGCCGCGGGCCTTGACCCCGACGACCTTCGTGGCCGCTTCCATCGCGGCGTTGATCTTCGGGTGGTCGACCAGGCCCCAGTTGGAGTTGGTCCCGTTCTTGACGATCAGGTTTCCGTTGAACGGCACGTCGAGGACCGCCTGGGGGTCGCCGAAGTCGGCGATCCAGCCGACGTTCGGGCAGACGTCGATCTTTTCACTGACCACGCCGCAGTACTTCGAGTACATGACCGTGTGCTCGACCAGGTTCAGCTTCGTTTTGAAGCCGATGTTCTTG
>JAXDGQ010000015.1:0-10698 GCA_034664965.1 Solirubrobacteraceae bacterium
GCGCGCGTGGACCACGAGGTCGAGTCCGAGGAGGTCCCCGGCGTGGTGGTCTCCAGGGTCAACCTCTCCCCACGGTTCATGCGCGAGTTGATCGACGCGATGGAGGACAATTACTCCAAGTGGCGCACCCGCGAGGGGATCAAGAACCTGCCCGAGTACGGCGGCACGGAGGCCGGGTCTGAGGAGGAGTAGGACCGCACGACCGCCAACGGCGCCACGATGAAGGTCGCGGTCATCTCCGACATCCACGCCAACCGGCAGGCGTTCGAGGCCACGCTCGAGGCGGTCGCCGCGAGCGAGGCCGCCGAGCTGTGGTGCCTCGGCGATCTCG
Source organism: Solirubrobacteraceae bacterium (assembly GCA_034664965.1). Taxonomy (GTDB): domain Bacteria; phylum Actinomycetota; class Thermoleophilia; order Solirubrobacterales; family Solirubrobacteraceae; genus Palsa-744. The sequence continues at coordinate 332 of JAXDGQ010000015.1, forward strand.
TCGGCTACGGAGCCGACCCCGACGCCTGCGTCGAGCTCGCGCGCGAGCACGCCGCGGTCTGCCTGGCGGGCAATCACGATCTGGCCGTCACCGGCGAGATCGAGCTAGACGAGTTCTCGCGCGGCGCCAGCCTCGCCGCGCAATGGACGCGCGAGGTGATCGCGCCCGCGAACCTCGAGTTCCTCTCCTCGCTGCGCCCGCAGGGCCAGGAGGGCCCGGTCGGCCTTTATCACGCCAGCCCGCGCGACCCGGTGTGGGAGTACGTGCTCTCGACGCTGCTCGCCGAGCTGTGCCTGGACCGCCAGGATCACAGGATCTGTCTCGTCGGCCACTCCCACGTGGCGCTCTCATTTGTGCGCGAGGAGGGCGAGCTGGCGACTGGCGAGCCGCGGCGCGAGGGAAGCGAGCTGGACATCGCCGCGGGCGAGTGGCTGCTGAACCCGGGCAGCGTGGGACAGCCGCGCGACGGCGACCCGCGCGCCTCCTGGCTGCTGCTCGACCTCGACGGGCTGACGGCATCCTTCAAGCGCACCGAGTACGACATCGCGGGGGCGGCTGGAGCGATTCGTGCAGCGCGCCTGCCGGACTCGCTGGCCGAGCGCCTGGAGTACGGTCAGTGAGCATGCACCGCGCCCCCTCGCCGACCGATCGGAGATCGTCCAGCGCGCCACGCGCCCGCGGCGCGCGCGCTCCGCTCTTGCGTATCTCGCTGGCCGCCGCGCTGGGCGTGTTCGCGGCGCTGCTCGTCGCGTGCTCCGGCTCGGGCAGGGGGCTGATCCCCACCGGCGACTCCGGTCCGCTGCAGGGCGACTTCGAAGCCGTTGCACGGGCGGCCGAGAACGGAAATGGGGATTGCGCCTCCACCGAAAGCGCCCTACTGAAGACCGACCAGGATTTCGCAGCGCTGCCGGCGAGCATCGACGCGGGCCTGCACAACACGCTGCGCCAGGGCATCGAAAACCTGCGTACGCGCGGGCTTGCCCTCTGCGCGCAGCCGCTGGCACAGGCGACCGAAACGACGACGACGCCGAAGACGACCACGAGCACTCCGACCACGACCACGCCGACCGAAACGCAGACGACGCCGACGACTCCCTCGACGACGCCGACTACGTCGGGACCCGGCGGCGGGACACCGGCGCCGGGAGAAGGCGGCGAAGAAGAAGGCCCCGGCCTGGGCAAAGGCGAAGGCGGGGGCAAGGGACACAACGGGCGAGGCGACTCCGGCGGGACGCAGCCCGAAGCCGGCGGGCAGGAAGCGAGCAAATGAGCGCGGCTGAGATCGGCGGGCGCTACCGGCTGGAGGGGCGCCTCGGCTACGGCGGGATGTCCACGGTGCACCTCGCCCTTGACCAGCGGCTGGAGCGCCAGGTCGCCGTGAAGCTGCTCGCCGAGCACCTCGCGGAGGACCCGACGTTCATCTCGCGCTTTCAGCGCGAGGCGCAGGCCGCCGCACGCCTGGTGCACCCGAACATCGTGCAGGTGTTCGACTCGGGCCAGGACGAGGGCAGCGGCCAGTACTACATCGTGATGGAGTACATCGAGGGTCAGTCGTGCGCCGAGATCCTGCGCGACGACGGCTGGCTCGAGGTCGACGAGGCGATCGCGATCATCGACCAGGCATGCGAGGGCCTGCACTACGCGCACCGTCACGGGGTCGTGCATCGCGATGTCAAGCCAGGCAACCTGCTGCGGGCGCGCGAAGGCGAGGTCAAGCTCGCAGACTTCGGCATCGCCAAGGCCACCGAGCAGTCGAGCATCACGCAGGTCGGCTCGGTGCTGGGCACGGCAGCCTACCTCGCGCCCGAGCAGGCGCGCGGCGAAGAGGCGGGGCCGCGGGCCGACCTGTACGCGCTCGGCGTGGTCACCTACCAGCTGATCTCTGGGCGCCTGCCGTATGAGGCCAGCTCGCTGACCGAGCTCGCGCTCAAGCAGCAGCAGGAGGCCCCGCCGATGCTCGACACGCTCGTTGCCGCGGTGACTCCGCAGCTCGCCGATGCGGTTGCGATCTCGCTCGCGCTGGACCCTCGAGAGCGCTACGACACAGCGCGCGAGATGGGCCGCGCGCTGGGCGACGGCGCCAACGGCATCGCCCCCGGCGAGCGTGCGCACCGCGGCGGCCAGACGCAGGCGACGAGCGTGCTCAGCGCCGGCCCCGGCACATCCGGACAGGGCGGCGTGCGCACGGCCGCGACGAGCGCCGTGACCCCGCGGCGACCGCGCTCGGGCCCTGCGCGCCGCCAGGCTGTCGCTCAGCCGGCGCCCGCGCCGGCAGCGCAGGCGACCCGTCGCAGGCGCAGCCGTTTGCTCGCGGGCCTGGTGGCCCTGCTCGCGCTGGCTGGAGTGATTGCCATCGTCTACGTCGTCACGGCGTCGGCGCCGACGCAGATCAAGCTGCGCAACGTCGTCTACTCAGATGTGCAGCAGGCCACCTCGGCGCTCAAGCAGCTCGTGTCGGAAAACACCAAATAGCGCCGGTCGACCCGCCAGCCGGGCGCTCGTCGCCGACTGCGCCATGCTTAGAGCCAGGTGATGCTCGCTTCCTTGCTCAACGTCGACCACCTCGTGCAGGTCGCCGGCTACCCGCTGCTGTTCGTGCTCGTGATGGGCGAGTCCAGCGGGGTACCGATACCGGGCGAGACTGCGTTGATCACCGCAGCCGTGCTGGCCAGCCGTGGCAAGCTGACCATCGAGCTCGTGATCGTGCTCGCCGCCACCGGGGCCATCGTCGGCGACAACATCGGCTATGTCATCGGGCGCAAGGGCGGGCGCTGGCTGCTGGAGCGGCCGGGGCGCTTTCATCGCCAACGCCTCGATGTGCTGCGCACCGGCGAGCCGTTCTTCGAACGCCACGGCGCCAAGGCCGTCTTCTTCGGACGCTTCATCCTCGGCCTGCGCGTGTGGGCGTCGTGGCTTGCGGGAGCCACGCGCATGCACTGGCGCTCGTTCGTCCTGTGGAACGCGCTCGGTGGCATCTGCTGGGCCACGGGGATCGGCCTGCTCGCTTACTTCCTCGGCAACTCGGCCAGCAACGCGATCGAAACGTTCGGCATCTACGGCCTCGTCGCGGCTGTCGTGGCGATCGCGAGCGCCGTGTTCCTGCACCGCCGCGCGCACCGGCGCAGCCCGTCAGACCAGGCCGCCCCAACTCCGCGCTCGGACGCAGGCGAGCAGCGCGAGGGCGAGCTCTAGCGCGGTCAAGTCAGCCGCGATGGCGCAGCGAGGCTCAGCAGGAGGCCGAGTCGGCGCCGTTGCAGGGCGCTACGCGCTGGCACATATCGGCCAGCAGGCTGAGCTCGACCTCGGAGAAGCGCGAGAAGAACTGCTCGCGCACCACTGCGAGATGCGTGACGCGCGCTTCCGCCACGCGTTCCCGCCCAGTTTCGGTCAGGCAGGCGAAGGATCCGCGCGCGTCGTGGTCGCACGAGCAGCGCTCGAGCAGGCTCTCGCGCTCGAGCCGATCGACCAGCCGCGTCAGACCGCTGCGCGAGAGCTGTGCCTGCTCGGCGAGGTCGCACATGCGCATTCGCCCGCCGGTCGAGTCCTCCAGGCGGGCGAGGACCTCATAGGAGGTAAGCGGCAGGCCATGCGCCTGGTCCAACGCCGCGTCGAGGCGCTTGGCCAGACAGGCGTGCGCCCGCAACAGCCCGCGCCAAGCGCGCTGGGCGGCCTCGGAGCGTTCCCCCGCGATCAGGCCCTCGGGATCCCCTACTGCGATTTTGACGGCGGTGGCGGTCGACATGACGGTCTGTTACCCCTTGTCCTCCTAAATCGAATGTAGCAGCGTCGAGCGTGGCTGCGCGGGCGTGGATCGTCAATCGCGCGTGGCCCGCCACGCCCACCACATCATCAACGGCTGCAGCGGCAGCCGCGCATACAGCGCCCAGCGCGGGACGCGCTTGAAGCGCTCGGGGTCGCGCGCCATGTACAGGTTCGCCGGGAACACCGCCGCGAGCAGCACGACCAGGCAGGCGCCGGACAGCCGCCGAGTGCGCGCCGGCAGCACGCCGAGACCGCCGAGCACCTCTGCGACGCCGCTCACCTCGACCACGCGCTTGGCGTCATGCTGGAGCCGCGGCGGCACGATCGCCCGATAGAAACGCGGCGAGACGAAGTGGTTGATTCCGGAGCCGACGAAGAAGGCCGCGAGCAGCCTGCGCGAGAGCGTCACCGCTTCGCCTCGTCGTCGAGCAGCGTGCGGCCGGTCATCTCGGCCGGCTGTGCGATCCCCAGCAGGTCGAGCACGGTTGGCGCCACGTCCGCGAGTATCCCGTCTTTTGCGCGAAGCGTCACGCCCGGCAGGGTGACGATCAGCGGGACCGGGTTCAGCGAGTGTGCCGTGTTGGGGCTGCCGTCGGGCTCGAGCATGTGGTCGGCGTTGCCATGGTCGGCCGTGACGATGCACGCTCCACCCTGCTCGCGCACCGCCGCCAGGACCTCGCCGAGGCAGGCGTCGACTGTCTCGATCGCCTGCACCGCCGCGTCGATCACGCCCGTATGCCCGACCATGTCTGCGTTGGCGAAGTTGACGATCGCAAATGCCGGGCGATCCTCGCGCCAGGCCCGCGCAAAGGCGTGCGCCGCCTCGCGCGCGCTCATCTGCGGCTTGTGGTCGTATGTCGGCACGTCGCGCGGCGAGGCCACCAGCTCGCGCCGCTCGCCCGGCAGCCGCGCCTCGTCGCCGCCGTTGAAGAAGTACGTGACATGCGGGTACTTCTCCGTCTCGGCGACGTGCAGCTGCTCGAGCCCCGCGCGCGCCAGGACGGCCCCGAGCGTCGTCGCCGGCCGATCGGGAGCGAACACCACCGGATAGCGCCACCCCTGCTCGTACTCGGTGAGGGTCGTGTAGTGCGCGATCGGCGCTGCCCCGCCGCGCCCTGTCCAACCGGGGAGCTCGGCGCCCGCAGGCGACGCGTCCGCGTCGGTCGAGCCGGCGACGGCCGAATCGCTCTCCGCTGTCTCCGGCCCGCCCTCGCCGGGGTCGCGCTCCTCGCCAAGGCCGCGCTCGGCCAGCGCGCGCGTGAGCTGGCGCATGCGGTCGGGGCGGAAGTTGAATGCGATCACGCTGTCGCCGGCACCGATCGCCGCCGGCTCGCCGACGAGCGTCGGCTCGATGAACTCGTCGGTCTCAGCGCGCTCATAGGCGTCGCGCACGGCCTGCTCGCCGGTGGCGGCTCGGTGTGGAGCGCGCGCGTGCACGAGCAGGTCATAGGCGCGCTGCGTACGTTCCCACCGGCGGTCGCGGTCCATCGCCCAGTAGCGTCCGATCACCGAGCCCACGCGAGCCCCCGGCGTGGCATCCAGCTCGGCCAGGTAGCCAACCCCGGCATGCGGCAGCGTGTCGCGCCCGTCGGTGAAGGCGTGCACGACGACCTCGTCGACGCCGCGCTCATGCGCGAGCGCGATCAGCGCGCGCAGGTGCTCCAGCGAGGAGTGCACGCCACCATCCGACACGAGCCCGATCAGGTGGACCCTCCCGCCTGCCGGCAGCGCCTGCAGCAGCACCTCGTTGCGCGCCAGCGTGCCCTCGGCGATCGCATCGTCGATGCGCACGAGATCCTGGCGCACGACCGCGCCGGCGCCGAGGTTCAGGTGCCCTACCTCCGAATTGCCCATCTGGCCATCGGGCAGCCCGACCGCCAGGCCCGACGCCGTCAGCGTCGTGTGCGGGAAGTCGCGCCACAGCTCATCGAACACGGGCGTGCGCGCCAGCGATACGGCATTCCCGGGGCCCGGCTCGGCCAGCCCCCACCCGTCGAGCACGACGAGACACACGCTAGCGACCGGCAGCCCCGCCGCCGCGGTGCGGTCGCTCATCGCGCGGGGGCCGCGCCCACGATCTGCGCGAAGGAGTCGGCCGCCAGCGACGCGCCGCCGACGAGCGCGCCATCGACATCTCCCAACGCGAGCAGCTCAGCCGCGTTGTCGGGCTTGACCGATCCGCCGTAGAGGATCCGCACGCGCTCGGCCGCCTGCGCGTCGCGGTCGCCGACGAGCGCACGGATGAACGCGATTGCCTCCTGCGCCTGCTCGGGTGTGGCCACCTTGCCGGTGCCGATCGCCCAGATCGGCTCGTAGGCGATCACTACATCAGTCAGCTGCTCGCGCGGCACGTTGACGAGATCATCCTTGATCTGTTGGCGAAGCTTGCGGTCGGTGTCTTCGTTCTCGCGCTCTGACTCGGACTCGCCCACGCAGAGGATCGGCGTGAGCCCGGCGGCGAGTGCCGCCGGCACCTTCAGCGCCAGCGCGCGGTCGGTCTCGCCAAACTGCTCGCGCCGCTCGGAGTGACCGAGCACGACGCCTTGCACGCCGACGTCTGAGAGCATCACGGGCGAGACCTCGCCGGTGAAAGGGCCCTCGGGTTCGTGATGCATGTTCTGCGCGTACACCTCCACGCGCGAGCCGCGTGCGCTGTCGACCATCGCTCGCAAGTCCGTGAACGGCACGCAGATCGCCACGTCGGCGCCGTCGATCGACGACATACGCGGCAGCAGCGCCTGGATGTAATCCTCCGCCTCGCGTTCGGTCTTGTACATCTTCCAGTTGCCCGCGATCAGCGGCGTGCGCGCCCTCGTCACGAGATCACGCCCGCGCCCTCGAGCGCCTGCACGCCAGGCAGCACGCGCCCCTCGACCAGCTCGAGCGTCGCGCCGCCGCCCGTCGACAGATGGTCGACGGCGTGCTCCAGGCCGAAGCGCGCCAGCGCGGCCGCGGAGTCGCCGCCGCCGACGACGGTCACACCCGGCGCCGCGGCGACCGCCTCGGCGACGCGGCGCGTCCCGGCGGCGAACGGCTCCAGCTCGAATGCCCCCATCGGCCCATTCCAGAAGACCGAGCCGGCGCGGGCGATCTCCCCGGCATAGCGCTCTGCGCTCTTCGGCCCGATGTCCAGGCCCATCCAGCCGGGCGGGACCTCGATGCCGTCCAGCACGCGGTGCTCGGCGTCGGCGGCCAGGCGGTCGCCGATGACCAGGTCCGTCGGCAACTGCACGCTCGCGCGCCCCGGATCGGTCGCCTTGGCCAGCGCTCGGCGAGCGTGCGCGGTGTCCTCGTCGTCGCATAGCGACTCGCCGACCGCGTGGCCCTGCGCACAGAGGAACGGAAAGCACATCGCGCCGCCGATGATGACCACGTCGGCAAGGTCGAGGAAGCGGTCGATCACGCCGATCTTGTCGGCGACCTTCGCGCCGCCGATCACCGCGACGAGCGGGCGCGCCGGACGCTTGAGGATCTCCGCGAGCGTCCTCACCTCACTCTCCAGCAGTCGCCCGGCGGCGCTCGGCAGCAGGTGCGCGACGCCCTCGGTGCTGGCGTGGGCGCGGTGCGCCGCACCGAACGCGTCGTTTACGTAGACATCGGCGAGCGCCGCCAGCGCGCGCGCGAGCGCTGGGTCGTTGGTCGTCTCGCCGGGCTCGAAACGGACGTTCTCGAGCACCAGCAGCTCGCCCGCGCCGAGCTGCTCGGCCAGCGCCTTTACCTGCTCGCCTACGACCGCCGGCGCGAGCTTGACCGGCGCGTCGGTCAGCTCTGCCAGCCGCGCCACGACGGGCGCCAGCGAAAGGTCCTCCTCGCGGCGGCCCTCGGGCCGCCCGAGGTGCGTGACGAGGATCAGGCTCGCCCCGCGCCCTCGCAGCTCCTCGATCGTCGCCAGCGCGGCGACGATCCTCGTGTCGTCGGCCACGACGACGCGCCCGGCGCCATCCTTGTCGAGCGGCACGTTGAAGTCCACCCGCAGCAGCACCCGCTTGCCCTCCACGTCCAGGTGCTCCAGCGTCCTCATACGTACACCACTTCAATCCGCTTGCGCTGCATCACGATAGCCCTCTCCATAGCCTTCGCCCGGCGCCAGGACGAGCCTAGAGGACCCTCTGCACCAGGTCCACCAGGCGGTTGGAATAACCCCACTCGTTGTCGTACCAAGCGACGACCTTCAGCATCGTGCCGTCCACGACCGCCGTCAGCAGCGAGTCGACGATCGAGGAGTACTGCGACTTGACGATGTCAGTGGAGACGATCGGGTCTTCGGTGTACTGCATGATGCCGGCGAGCGGGGCGCTGCGGCTCGCGGCGCTGAGGGCCGCGTTGATCTCATCGACGCTCGTCTCGCGCCCGCACTCGACCGTCAGGTCGACGACGGACCCGGTGGGGACAGGGGCACGCACGGCAAAGCCGTGCAGCTTGCCCTGCAACTCGGGGATCACCAGCCCGATCGCCTTCGCGGCGCCTGTGGAAGCGGGGATCAGGTTGATCGCCGCCGCGCGCGCCCGGCGAAGGTCCTTGTGCGGCAGGTCCTGCAAGCGCTGGTCGGCGGTGTAGGCATGGATCGTGGTCATCAATCCGTGCTTGATCTGAACCGTGTCGTGGACGACCTTGGCCACCGGCGCCAGGCAGTTGGTCGTACAGGAGGCATTTGAGATCACGTCGTGGCTGTCGCGATCGTAGACCTCGTCGAAGTTCACGCCGAGTACCACGGTTGCGTCGGGGTTGGTCGCAGGGGCCGAGATGATCACCTTCTTGGCGCCGTTGGCCAGGTGCTTGGCGGCGCTGTCGCGATCGGTGAACAGCCCGGTCGACTCGATCACCACGTCGACGCCGAGATCGCCCCACGGCAGTGCGCCGGGGTCCCGCTCGGCGAGCACCTTGATGGCCTTGCCGTCGACCTCCAGCGCGCCGTCGCGCGCCTGCACCGACCCGGGGTACGGGCCGAGAATCGAGTCGTAGCGGAGCAGATGCGCGAGCGTAGCCTCGTCGGTCAGATCGTTGACCGCGACCCACTCGATCGCCTGATCGGTCTCTTGCGCACGGGCCTTTGCGGCGCGGAACACGTTCCGGCCGATGCGGCCGAATCCGTTGATCCCAACGCGAACTGGCATGCATTCCTCCTGGAGCGAAAATGAACGATGCCGGGCCTCAGGAGCGCTGGCTCCATCGCCCGGCGTGCCCGGGGGAGGCTATCTCAGGAGCCGCGCGGACGCTTGTCGATGTCGCGGTGCGCGACCGCCACGTCGAGGTCGTCGTTGTCGCGGTAGCGCTCGGTCAGGTGCTCGGCGATCGCCACCGAGCGGTGGCGGCCGCCCGTGCAGCCGATCGCGATCACCAAGTGCGACTTGCCCTCCGACACGTACTGCGCCAGCAGGAAGTCCAGCAGCGCGTGCAGGCGCTCGTAGAACTCCCCCAGGCGCCCATCGCGCGCGATGAACTCGACCACGCGCGGATCCTCGCCGGTCAGCTCGCGCAGGTCGGCCTCGTAGTGCGGATTGGCCAGGAAACGCACGTCGAAGGCCAGATCCTCCTCGCGGGGCGGGCCGTGCTTGAAGCCGAAGCTCATGATCGTCAGCGCCAGCCGTCCGGCCGCTTGGCGCGGCAGGAACTGGTCGGCGATCTTGGCACGCAGCGTCGTCGCCGACATGCCGGTCGTGTCGATCACCATGTCCGCCTGGCCGCGCAGCGGAGCCAGCAGCGCGCGCTCCTCGGCCACGCCTGCGGCCACGCTGCCCTCCGGCGCCAGCGGGTGGCGCCGGCGTGTCTCCTTGTAGCGCGTGACGAGCGTCTGCTCGGCGGCCTCCAGGAACAGCACGTGGTGGCTGAGCCCGAGCGCGTCGAGATCGTCGACGACGGCGCGCAGCGCCTCGAAGTACACCCCGCCGCGCACGTCCGACACCACCGCCGCGCGCTCGACCTTGGACCCCTGATGCACGAACAGCTCGACCAGCGAGCGGATCATCTCCGGCGGCAGGTTGTCCACGCAGAAGTAACCGGCGTCCTCGAAGACGTTCATCGCCGTCGACTTGCCTGCGCCGGAGAAGCCGGTGATCACGACGAGGTCCTGCAGCCGCGTCTGCACGACCGGCTGCGCAGCCTTGTCCGCTCGGCGGTCCGCACCCCCGCGCAGCGGACGCAACGGTCTGATGACGGCCATCGACCTATTCTGCTCTACCGGCGGGACGAGAGTGTCAATTTGCCGCTCATTGCAGGGAAAGCCGCAGCCGCGCGGCCCAGCTTCGCGCCTCAGCCCGCACGGTGGAGCCGGGCGTGCAATTCCCGCGCGACCTTCGCCGTCAGTCCCGGCACGGCCTGCAGCTCCTCGCTCGACGCCGACACGACCGCATCGGGCGATCCGAAGTGCGCGAGCAGCGCCCGCTTGCGCGAGGGCCCGACGCCCGGCAGCTCATCGAGCAGCGAGCGCGTCATCGCGCGATCGCGCCTGCCGCGGTGATGGGTGATCGCGAAGCGGTGCGCCTCGTCGCGCACGCGCTGCAGCAACTGCAGCTCCGGGGTGGAATGGTCGAGCACCAGAGGCGCCCGGCGGCCGGGGATGAACAGCTCCTCGACGCGCTTGGCCAGCGAGACGACCGCGACGCCGC
>JAXDGQ010000016.1:0-3436 GCA_034664965.1 Solirubrobacteraceae bacterium
GCACCGGCGGCCGGGCGCTGCTACCCGAGCACGCTCAACCGCTCGGCGACGCTCCCCGGCACGAGCGTGAGCGTCTCGCCGCTGCCGGGCTCCTACGACGCCTCAGCGCGCACGCAGATCAGCCTGCTTGGCGCCCCCGCCCAGTCGATCGGCGCCGTGCGCGTGCGCGGTTCGGACAGCGGCTCGCACGGCGGGCGGCTGCGCGCCTACTCCCAGGGCGACGGTGCGAGCTTCGTGCCGGCCAAGCGGTTCTCGCAGGGCGAGACGGTCACGGTGCGGGGGGACATCAAGGTCGGCACCCGCACGCAGCGCTTCGCCTACCACTTCGTCGTCGCCACGGAGGACGTGCTGCCCTACTCCAAGCCGACACCGCCGTCGGGCAAGGACTACAACGAGAAGCAGCACTTCCACACGGCGCCCAAGCTGGAACCGCCGTCGCTGACGGTCACGGCGCGCTCGCCGCAGAGCGCACCTGGCGACATCTTCGTGGCGCCCTATACGGGCCCCGGGCCACCCGGCCCGATGATCTTCGACGAAGCCGGCAACCTCGTGTGGTTCAACCCGCTGGCGCCCAATCTCGCCGCTGCGAACCTGCAGGTGCAGCAGCTCGGCGGCAAGCCGGTGCTGACCTGGTGGCAGGGCTACATCCCGCCGCAGGGATTCGGCCAGGGCGAAGAGATCATCCTCAACTCCTCCTATCAGCAGGTCGGTCGCGTGCACGCCGGCAACGGCTACAAAGCCGACCTGCACGACTTCAAACTCACCCCCCAGGGCACCGCGCTGCTGACGGCGTTTCACCCGATCGATTGCAACCTGTCGGTCGTCGGCGGCCCGAGCGGGGGCGCGGTGAGCGACAGCATCTTCCAGGAACTCGACCTGCGCACCGGCCTGGTCCGGCGCGAGTGGCACAGCCTCGATCACGTGGCGATCGGCGACTCCTACAGCTCGGCGACGGGCAGCAGCGCGAAGTGGCCGTTCGACTACTTCCACATCAACTCGATCGACCAGCGCAGCGACGGAACGACGCTGATCTCGGCGCGCAACACGTGGGCGATGTACCTGATGAGCACGAGCAGCGGCCAGCTGCAGAGCTCGATCGGCGGCAAGCACTCCACGGTCAAGCTGGGCGCGAGCACGAAGACGGCCTACCAGCACGACGCAAAGACGCTGCCCGACGGCACGATCAGCGTGTTCGACAACGGCGCCGTGCCGAAGGTCCACCCGCAGTCGCGCGGGCTCGTGCTGTCGCTGAAGGGCCGCTCGGTCAGCGCCGTCAAGCAGTACGAGCACAGCCCGGCGCTGTCGTCCGGCAGCCAGGGGAACATGCAGCAGCTGCCAAACCAGGACATGTTCGTCGGATGGGGACCGGAGCCATACTTCTCGGAGTACAGCGCGAGCGGGCAGTTGTTGTTCGACGCGCACATGCACGGCAGCTACGAGTCCTATCGCGCCTACCGCTTTCCCTGGACGGGATCGGCCCCCGGGGTGCCGGCGATCGCCGCGGCGGCGGCTCCGGGAGGGCGCGCGACGGTGTACGCGAGCTGGAACGGCGACACGCGCACGGCGAGCTGGCGCCTGCTCGCGGGCGCCTCGGCGCAGACGATCGCGCCGGTCGCAACGGTCGCGCGCAGCGGCTTCGAGACGTCGATGACGACGCCCGGCGCCGCGCCGTATGTCGCCGTGCAGGCGCTCGACGCCTCCGGCGCCGTGCTGAACAGCTCGAGCACGATCCCCGGCTAGCACGCGTCGAGGCCGAGCTCGAGCGCCGGCTGGTACGCTCTGGTCGTTTGACGTCAAGGAGAGGTTTCCAACCCAAGGACATCGGGACATGACGGCGCGCAAGGTCAATTCCAAGCCCCGCAGGACGGACGCTCTCCCGCCATCCTCCGATACCTCGCGCTACCGCCGTCTGCCCACGGGTGCGCACGGGCTGACGCGCGAGGAAGTCGAGCGCGACCAGCGCGAGCGGCTGCGCTCGGCGATGGTCGAGCTGATCGCCCAGCGCGGCTACCCGGCGGTGCGCATCCTCGACCTGACGCAGCTCGCGCACGTCTCGCGCCCGACGTTCTACAACCTCTACGCGGACAAGGAAGAGCTGCTGCTGAGCGCCTACGAGGACATCGCCGGGCGCACCACGCAGAAGGTCGCCGTGGCGTTTGCACAGGGGAGCTCCGAGGACGAGAGCCTGCTGCTGGCGCTGCAGGCGTTCGCCGAGCTCGGCGCAGGCGAGCCGCAGGCGATGACGCTCGCGCTGCTGGGCACGTTCGGCGCGGGACCGCGCGCGCTGGAGCGCCGCGAACGCACGCTGCACGCCCTGGAACAGATCGTCGGCGCCGGGCGCACGCCCGCCGGCGGCGACCAGCCGCGCGACCTCACCGTGAAGTTCTTGATCGGCGGCATCCGCGAGGTCTCGGCGACGCGCCTGCGCCGCGGCCGCGCGGAGGAGCTGGTCGAGCTGGCCGGCGAGCTCGGCAGCTGGGCCAGCGCCTACCCGCAGGAACTGCCGTTGGGGCTGGAGGGGCCGCCGCACGTGCTCGCGCGCGATCAGGCGGCGAGCGCCGAGCAGCCCTCGCCGCGCAGCCGGCGCGCCGAAGGGCGGCTGCCGAGCGGGCGCCACGACATGCCGCGCGATCTGGTCATCAAGAGCCAGCGCGAACGGATCGTCGACGCGACCGCGGCGATCGTCGCCGAGAAGGGCTTCGCCGGCCTGACGATCCCGGAGATCGCCTCGCGGGCGAACGTCTCGCACGAGACCTTCTATGAGATGTACCCGACCAAGCACGACGCCTTCCTGGGCGCGCAGAAGGTCGGGCTGCACCAGGCGCTGCGCGTCACCGTCGAGGCCTACGAGGCGCACCGGGGCCAGTGGCAGGAAGGCGTCGCTGCCGGCATGCACGCGCTGACCGAGTACGTCTGCTCGGAGCCCGCGCACGCACACCTGACGCTGGTCGACACCTTCGGCGCCAGCCCGGAGGCGATCGAGATCCGCGAGCGCGCGCTGGAGGCCTTCACGGCGTACCTGCAGCCCGGCTTCGACCACGCGCCGGCGCACATCGACGTCCCGAAGATCGCCGCCGAGGCCGTGACCGGCGGCGTCTGGCAGGTGCTGCACCACTACATCGAGCACCACCGCGTGGACGAAATCTGCGACGCCGCGCCGCAGCTGATCTTCCACACGCTCAGCCCGTTCCTCGGGCCGGAGGCCGCCGCCGACGTCGCGCGCCAGCCGGCCGCCGATCTGCAGGCCGGGCGCTAGCTCAGCGCGGCCCCGTGCAGCCCTTCGGCGGGCCGCTCGTGCGTGTCCCACCACTCGTTGACGGCCGCCAGCGCCCCCGCGGTGATGCCCTCGCGGAAGGCCTGCTTGTCATTCAGGCGCGGCAGCGGCTCGGGCGGGACGGCGACCGCGAGGAACTCGCACAGCGGCTCCCATCCTTCG
>JAXDGQ010000017.1:0-2532 GCA_034664965.1 Solirubrobacteraceae bacterium
CATGTCCGCGGTAGATACCTGCCTCAAGCCCCATCGAGCGCGAAAAGTCCACTTCAACCTCGGAGTCGTTGTGACGAACTGCGGCGTCGAGGTCGCGGTGAATGAAGGCGTCGATGGCGCGCCGCACAATCTCCACGTTCTCCTGCGACATCGCCTACCCCCGTTCCTCGGCGAGGCGTTCGGCGGCGGCACGAGCCTCGTCTGGGTCAGGGTAGTGCTTGAACCACTCGATCTTGCCGTTCGTCCATGTGGTGAGGTGCGCCACCCGCTGCTCGACGCGACCTTTGCCGCCGACCAAGCGGCCGCCCTCCCGAAGGACGCTAAGCACGACGCCGTGCCCGAGATCGAGGAGCTCCTCCTCCTCGTACCGGTAGTCCTCCCAGCTGCGATGCCAGTCCTCCACGAAGCGCCTGATCGCCTCCGCGCCCTCGGAGGTCTCGAACCCAGCGGCGGACATGTCATAAACCGCGTCGGCGGCAAACAAGCTCATCACCCCGTCAAGGTCACCGCGACTCATGGCCTCGTACCCCTGTCGTGCAAGCCTCACGGGGTCGGGGGTCGTGGACTCCTCAGACATTGTGCGGGGAGTATCCCGCAGCCAGCATGGGCTGGTCTGGTGCCCGCCTTTCGCTGCAACGCGTCATGTTCGCTGTGCGGTTGACGTTCTCCCTCTTCCCCTTCGTCAGCGCGAGAACGGCTGCTCGGGTTTCCCGGGCCGTCGACCTGGGTATAGGGACTCACGTTAACTTGATGGGGCGAGGAGTGCAGCGGTGGGACACATGAGCGGGAATTCGGCGTGCGTGGGCGACCTCGCAGACGACGCAGGGTTGCCCGGCGGGAGTGCTCCCCTGACCGAGCGAGTCGCGCATGACGCCCGCTCACGCGCAGCTCTGGCGATGTTGGTGTGTCTCTGCGCGCTGGCGAGCCCCGGTGGCACAGGTGTGGCATCGGCCGAAGTCCCGCCGCCGAGCGCTCTCCCGGCGGCGACATATCCTGCGACGTACTCAGAACAGCGGTTCATTCGCATGGACGACGGCATCGAACTGGGCGCGACGATCACCTATCCATCCCACGACGGCAGCGCGCCCGCGCCTGGGCGTTTCCCCGTGGTGTTGAACATGACGCCGTACGGCCGCAATGGCGTGTGCGGGTGCGAGTCGGCGAGCAACTATGCCACCCGCGGGTTCGTGCTTGCGGTGGTTGACGTGCGCGGCACCGGTGGCAGTCAGGGCAACCTCGACGGAAACTACTTCTCGCCGCGTGAGGCGCGCGACGGCTATGACCTGGTCGAGTACCTCGGAACTCAGCCGTGGTCAACCGGCAAGGTCGGGATGTCCGGCGGCTCCTATCTAGGGATCACGCAATACCTGACCGCCGAGCAGGATCCGCCACACCTGGCGGCGATCGCTCCGAACGAGGCCGTCGCAGACCTCTATAACGACGCCGCGTTTCCGGGCGGCATCATGTCGCTGTCCTTCGATGCTCAGTACCTCGCGGTACAGGGCGCGCCCGGACTGGCTGGTCCCAACACCGAACCGACCATGATCCCCGGCACGCTCACTGCCAAGTACGAACAGGCGACAGGGCGGTCAATCGCCTTTGACTATCTCGAAAACCCCCGCGAGGGCTCCTTCTACTACGACCGCTCTCCGATCACGCGCGTCGCCAAGATTCACGTTCCGGTCTTTGCGCTCGACGGCTGGCGCGACGCCTTCGCCGCCGGCAACATCCGGATGTACCGGGCGCTGGAGCGCCGCAAGAACGTCGAAACGCTGCTCAACGTCGGCCCCTGCACGCACAAAGGCTGTGGACCGCCCATCGATCCCACCGAAGAACCAGCCGGCGTCGACAACATCCAGGCGGAGCAACTGCAGTTCTTCCAGCGACATCTGATGGGCATGGAAGTGCCGGACCTGCCGCGGGTGCGCGTCTATGTGCAGCGCGCTGAAAAGTATCTCAATGCGACGGCTTGGCCGCCTCCGTCGACCGCCGTACGGCCCGAGTACCTGGGTTCGCAAACGATCTCCGCCAAGCGCCCGGCGGAATCGACTGCCAGCTACGTCACCAACCCGGCCGCTGGGCTCTCGATGAGCCTTGATCAGCAGGGCACGGTCGCCATCAGCCCATATGTGCCCCTGGATCAGCGCTCCGAAGAAGAGCAGGGACTCACCTGGCGCACTCCGACGCTGTCAGCGCCGCTCACGCTGGCCGGCCCGATCGCGCTTCACCTCGTGGCATCTTCGACCGCGACCGACACCGACTGGTTCGCCAAGATCTCCGACGTCGCCCCCGATGGCAGCCAAACCATCGTGAGCGAGGGTCAACTGCGCGCCTCCCTGCGCGCACTGGCGCGCAATAGCACGAGGAAGCAACCGCTGGAGACGCTCACCACGGCCGAATCGCTCACACCGGGACAGTTCTATGACTACGAAATCTCGATCGCGCCAACAGCGTGGCAGTTTGCTGCAGGCCACAGCTTGCAGCTGCGCCTGACCTCATACAACATGCCCAACGCTCTACCGGCGACGCTCA
>JAXDGQ010000018.1:0-3332 GCA_034664965.1 Solirubrobacteraceae bacterium
CTGGACCAACGAAATGACGATCACGAACGACGAAGAAATGAAGTACGAGCTAAACCTGCTCGTCAAAGCACCATGTAGCGCACCCCTCCCGACCCATTCGGGGCGCTGAAGCAGCGCGAGCGCAGACGCTGCCAACGTCGGCAGCCGTAACCTCGACCTGTGCATCATTTGCGAGGAAACGCACAACAGACGCCAACTCGTCCCTTAGCAGCCCAGCAGCGAGAGCAGTCGCGGCGGCGGTAGTTAGGGCATCCCGTACTTGGTTCGTCATGAGGCGTGCTTCCTATCTCCTGTTGGCTTGATCGAAAGCACTTGCGGCGCGCTTTGAGGGAATCAAAACGCGCCGCGAGTGCGGTCGGCCTTCTCAACACTCAATCGCCCCCTGGACCCCATCCCTCAAAGGAGTTGTGCGCTTCTAGAGTGGAGAACTCGCCCTGGCCGTTCCCTCTGTCCCTCCCTGCCCGCAAAAGGTAGCCGATTTGGACCTTTTCCGCAACACCGGCACGGTGCCTAAGCGGCGGCTGCGAACGGCAATACATCGGCCAGCCCTGTCAGCTCAAAGACCCTCTGCACCTGAGGCTGTCCCGGAACAAGCGCGAACCCCTGGGCGCGCTGCTCGCAAAGCTTCCTGGCGGTCAGGATCGAGCGAAGTCCGCAACAGTCGATGAAACTAAGCGCGCTGAGATCGAGAGTGATTGCGTGGGTGCTCTCCTGGCAGGCCCGCTCGATCATGTCTTCCAGCTCTGGCGCGGAGGCCAGATCGAGTTCGCCGCTGAGCGTCAGCGTATGGCGACCAGCGAGAATGCTGTCTTGAACCACGAGATGGCGCGGTGGCCGTGGCTGCCACGCGCGGAGATCGGCTGAACCGGACACTTTCCCCTCCTTCGTTCGCCGGTCGGTGCGATCTTGTGCCGCCCTACGCGACCGGCGCTACAGCTTGCGTCTAACGCCACGAGGATTTTAGGAGTCGTTGGGGGAAATGTCCAGAGCGGAATCTCGCCCGTCGACGCGGTCTAAGCCCGCCGCGATCCGGCGGCTTGTCCTAAAACCACCGCTTAGCAGGCGATTTATCGATCGGGGCGGCGGGATTCGAACCCACGACCCCCTGCTCCCAAAGCAGGTGCGCTACCAGGCTGCGCCACGCCCCGTTCTGGCGCCGAGTCTACCGGGAGCGCTCGCGCGTCCTGAGAATCGGGCCGGCAGCGGGGCCAGCCGGCTGTGGTCAGACGCGTGGCGCGCCGGTCGCCGTGTCGCGCGCGCCTGGCCGCCTGGTGGGCGCGCTGCTAGCCTCCGCCACCGCCCATGGCCGACGTCCAACCGCTGCGCGCACTGCACTACGACCCCGCCGTGGCCGGCCCGCTGGAGGACGTGGTGGCGCCTCCATACGACGTGATCGACGCCTCCCAACGCGCCGAGCTCGTGGCGCGCTCGCCGTTCAACGTCGTGGCGGTCGACCTCCCGCACGGCGAGCCCGACCCCTACGCGAACGCGCGCGAGCTGTTCGAGAGCTGGCAGCTGCAGGGCGCGCTCGCTCGCGACAGCGAGCCGGCGGTCTGGGCGCACACGCAGGAGTACTCCGGACCCGACGGCCAGCGGCGCACCAGGCGCGGCTTCTTCTGCCGGGTGCGCATCGAGGGCTACGGCCCAGGGCGCGTGCGTCCGCACGAGCGCACGCATCCCGGCCCCAAGGAGGACCGCCTGCGCCTGACGCGCGCCACGCGCGCCAACATCTCGCCGATCTTCTCGCTGTTCTCCGACCCGGCGAATGCGGCTTGGGCCGCGCTCGAGCCGTTCACCGAGCAGACGCCGTGGGGCGAGGTAAGCGACTCAGACGAGACGGTGCACCGCCTGTGGCGCGTTGGCGACGCCCAGGCGATCGCCGCCGTGCAGGCGGCGACGCGCGACGCCGAGCTGCTCATCGCCGACGGCCACCACCGCTACGAGACGATGCAGGCCTACGCCGATGAGGTCGGCGGCGACGGCGAGCATCGCTACATCCTGATGTGCCTGGTAGCGCTGCAGGACCCGGGATTGACGGTGTTCCCGACGCACCGCCTGGTCAACCGTCTAGACGACGGGCAACGCGCGGCGCTCGCGCAGGCGCTGCAGCGCGACTTTGAGATCGCCGAGGTGCCGATCGGCCAGGTCGCGCCGGCGCCAGGCGGCGGACCGCTGCAGCTCGGCTACGTCACCGCGCAGGACGAGCGCGCCTATCGCCTGACGCTGAAGGCCCAGGCGATCGCCGATCAAGCGCTGAGCGGGCACTCCCAGGCCTACCGCCATCTCGACACGGGCGTCTTGGAGACGTTGCTGCTGAAGGGGGCGCTGGGACTCTCAGACGACGACATCTCGCACTTCAACGGGCTCTTCTACGCGCGCGACACGGCTGAGGCGATCGCCAAGGTGCGCTCGGGCGAGTACGACGCGGCGTTCTTGATGCGTCCGACGCCCGTCGCGCAGGTTCGCGACGTGGCGGCCGATGGCGAGAACATGCCGCCCAAGTCGACCTACTTCTTCCCTAAGCTGCTAACCGGGCTGCTCTTCAACCCCCTTTACTAGAGCAGCTCGCAGTATCATGTAAATCAGGGTTCTCTGGGCATTGGAAAAGGAGCGAAATGGGTGGATCTGACGGGCTGACAAGGATGAAAGCCACCGCGCGACGCGACGGGGGCAGCGGCTTCAGGCATACCGTGCAGGTGCGCGACCACCACCAGACGGTGGACGAGCCGCTGGCCGTGGGCGGCCAGGACGCCGGCCCGAGCCCACAGGAGCTGCTCGCCGTGAGCCTCGCGTCCTGTACCGCGATCACGATGGAGATGTACGCGGCGCGCAAGGGCTGGGACGTGGGCCACGTCGAGGTCGATGTCGAGTACAGCCCGGCCGAGCGCGGTTGCCCGACGAAGTTCGAGCTGGTCGTGCGCCTCCCCGACGACCTCCCCGAGGAGCAGGCCGAACGCCTACGCGTGATCGCCGCGAAGTGTCCCGTGCACCGCGTGCTGGACGGCGAGGTCATGTTCCTGGAGCGCATCGAGCGCGTCCACATGGCCGCCTGAGCCAAGGTCCCGCGGCTGCCGTGATCTCGCCACCGGCGCCTGCGAGCTGATCGCGACGCCCGCGGATAGCCCGACCGAGCAGACGCGCGCCGCGGTGCTCGTGCCGCTGTTTCAGCCGAGCGAGGCAGAGCCCCCGCACGTCGTGCTGACCAGGCGCCGGGCCGACCTGCGCCGCCACGCCGGCGAGATATCGTTTCCCGGCGGGCGCCAGGACTCCGAGGACGCCGACCTGGCCGAGACGGCGCTGCGCGAGGCCGAGGAGGAGATCGGCCTGACGCG
>JAXDGQ010000019.1:0-5240 GCA_034664965.1 Solirubrobacteraceae bacterium
GCGCAGTACCGAGCTCGACAGCCTGCCCTATGGCCGGTCCTGGACGCCCTCGCCGATGCGCAGGCCCGCGATCTCCCGCGCCATCGCGGCCGCGGCCTTGTAGCCCGCGAGTACGTGCTGACCCCCAGGCCACTCGAGTCTGAAGCCGTCGTTGCCAAGGCTCCAGATCGCGACCTCCCCGATGGTTACGAATGGGCCTGCGGCACCCGCCATCCACGAGGCAGGCTCCTGGCCCACCCCACCGATCCCCGATGCATCCCTGCGTCTCGAGTTCATATCGTCCACCCCTGCGGGAATGTTAGCGAGGACCGCCGTGAGACGGGCACTCCACTGAAGGAGACAGTTTCTAGATGTGGTACATGCTGGCGCCGGCCTCGCGGGCCTCGCGCTCGATCACGTCGGCGATCGTCGTCTCCGACAGCACCTTGCGCGCCGCCGCAGCGGCGTCGGCGAAGGGTCCCTTGGCGTCGCGCCCCAGCGGGCCGTCGAGCAGCTCGACGATCTCCAAGACGGTCACGTCGCCCGGCTCGCGCGCAAAGCGGTAGCCGCCCTTCACCCCACGCTGGGAGCTGATCACGCCCGCGCGGCGCAGAACCGCGAACAGCTGCTCGAGAAACTGCACCGGCACATCGCGCCTGCGCGCCAGCTCGCCGATCGGCACCGGCTCAGAGCCGCCGCTGCGCCCGAGCTCGGCCAGCGCCAGCACCGCGTAGGGAGACTTGCTGGTGATCGAGATCATCGGGCGCTCACACGCGCGATGCTACGCAACGCGCCCGCGCGACGGGCGACAGGCGGCCACCCGGGCGACTACAGCCAGCCGCGCTCGGTGGCGATCAAGACGGCCTGTGCGCGATCGACCGCGCCGAGCTTGCCGTAGATGTTGTGCAGATGCGTGCGGACCGTGCTCGTCGACAGCGTCAGCTCGTGGGCGATCTGCTTGTAGACCTTGCCCTCGGCCAGCCGCTGCAGCACGCCGAGCTCGCGCGCTGAGAGCGGACAGGGGTCGACGTGGCGCCGGCGCTGGGTGGGCGCGCTGGGGAGTTCGTACATCACGCGCCGCAGCTCATCGGGGCCCAGGCCGACGGCGCGCGCGGTGCGAAGCATTTCCGCCGGGGAGACGGGGCTTCCCTGCTCGTAGTGGGCGAGCATGTCAGCCAGGCGGACGCAGGCGGCTTCGCCGTCGACGTCGGGGTTGTGGTGGCGCTCGATCGTCGAGGCGATCGACGCGGGCAGCCCCCAGCGCCGGGCGAGCACTCCGCCGACGAGCGCGTGGTCGACGCCGAGCTCGCGGCGCTCTTGATGGATCCTGTCCTCCGGCGTGCGCGCACCGCGATGGACCTGCGAGGGATAGCCGGGATAGGCGTGCAGCAGCACCAGCTTGCCGATGTCGTGCAGCAGGCTCGTCGCGGTCAGGCGATCGCGGTGCTCGAAGCCGACCTCGGCGGCAATCCGATCCGCGGCGTGCTGCGTGGAGAGGGCATGCAGTCGAAAGCGCTCGGGGGCAGCCTCCCACACGCTCGAGCGCTCAAAGAAGTCAAATGTGCGCAGGCGCGTGGCGAGCGAGTGCACGGTCTGCGGAGTCAGCAGCTCGACGGCACCGACGACCGTCTCGACACGGCCGCGCCGACCTTGGGCCTGGTTTGCCAGGCGCAGCACGGCGGTGAGCAGCGCGACGTCTGACTCGACCGCCGCGACGATGTCCGCGGTCGCGACGTGGTCTTTGGTGACGACCGTCAGCAGGCGGTCGCGTGACTCGGCCAGCGCCGGGAACCTCTCCAGCGCTTCGAAGGCGATCGTCAGGCGCCGGCCGTGGCCCTCGTTCTGGTGGCGCTCACCGGACGGCGCAGCGGTTGCCGATGCGCCCCGGCGACGCGACGGCCCGGGGGCGCCTGCCTTCCCGGCAGTGGCGGCCTTCCTGGCCTTCGACTTCGGCTTTGCGGCGGTTTTGGTCTTTGCCTTGGAAGCGGTTGCTTGCATACGTGCGGGTGGGGCTGGGAGATCGACCATCCGTGTCGGCCGCTCGGTACACCCCTATCGGCAGCACAGAGCCAACGGTTGAGCCCTGGTGCGGGGAAATGTTCGGTCGGCGGCGCGCGATCAGTCGCGCGACAGGGCGGCGTCGATGCGCCGCAACGTCTCTTCGCGCCCCAGAAGCGCGACGCTCTCGAAGATGCCCGGCGAGACCGTCGTGCCGGTGATCGCCACGCGCAGCGGCTGATAGACCTCGCGCGGCTTGACCGAGCGGCGGCCGACGAACTCCTCCAGCGTCTGTTCGACGCCCGACTCGTCGAAGCTCGCCGCCCGCGACAGCGCCGCGCGAACGTCGCCGAGCATCGCCCGGCCCTCCTGGCCCAGCCAGCGCTCGCGGGCCTGATCCTCGTCGACCGGGCCCGCGAGCAGCGGGCCGCTGAGCTCCCAGAAGTCAGCGAGGGTGTGAATCTTCTCCTGGCTGATCTCCACCGCTCTGACGAAGCGCTCGTCATCTCGCAAGCCCGCATGACCACTGCCATCGAGGTACTCCCCCACCCTCTCGACGAGCTCCTGCACTGCCAGCGCGCGGATGTGGACGCCGTTGAGCCATTTCAGCTTTACCTCGTCAAAGCGCGCCGGGCTGCGGCTGACCGTCTCCAGCGTGAAGCGCTCGATCAATTCCGGCGTCGACAGCACCGTCTGATCGTCGCCGGCCCCCCAGCCGAGCAGCGCCAGGTAGTTGCGCACGGCGGCGGGCAGGTAGCCGGCCTCACGCAGCTCGCCAACCGACGCCGCGCCATGGCGCTTTGACAGCTTCTTGCCGTCGGGTCCATGCAGCAGCGGCAGGTGCGCGTACTGCGGCAGCGGGGCCCCGTCGCCGACGCCGACCGCTTGGGCCGCTTCCAGCACGAGCAGCTGCTTGGGCGTGTTCGATAGGTGGTCCTCGCCGCGCACGACGTGGGTGATCCGCGCGTCGAGGTCGTCGATCGCGACCGCGAAGTTGTACAGAACCGAGCCGTCCGCGCGGGCGATCACCGGGTCGTCCATGTGCATGTGGTCAAAGCGCGTGTCGCCGCGAACCGCGTCGTGCACCACCGTGGTGCCATCCGGTACGCGCAGGCGCACGGCGCCATCTCGGCCGGGCTCGCCGCGAAAGCCCCGCTCCGCGCCATGGAGCTGCTTGAAGGCCTTGACGTCGTCGGCAGTGGCGTTGGAGCGGTAGGCCAGGTCGGCGTCGAGCAGCGCTTGCAGCGCCTCGCGGTGGCGATCGGCGCGATCGCTCTGCATGACGGGCCCCTCGTCCCAGTCGAGCTCGAGCCAGCGCAGCGAGTCGAGGATCTGCTGCACGTTCTCCGGGGTCGAGCGCTCGCGGTCGGTGTCCTCGATGCGCAGCACCATCGTGCCGTCGAAGTGACGCGCGAGCAGCCAGTTGAACAGCGCCGTGCGTGCGCCGCCGATGTGCAGCGGCCCGGTGGGCGATGGTGCGAAGCGAACCCGAACGCGTGGCGGCACTCATGCAGCGTAATCGGCCTGAGCAGCTCGACGTCCTGCGCGTTCTGCCCAGATTCGATGCGTCGCCTGTTCTCCGCCGTGCCGCCCAGGTTCCCCCCAGGACAGCGACGACCCGTCCCACGGTCTTGCGCAGCGGCCCGGCCGAGGCGTAGAATCGCGCCTGCCCCGGGTCTCGTCACGTGCTCGGCGGACGAGGACGATCTTGGGATGAACATCCAACTCGCGGGCGCCCCCGAGGTGCTGCCAAATCCTGAAGCCAAGGGTCTCTGCATAACGGTTCCGCTCACGGGGAGCCCTGATGAGCGGCTGCTCGACGCCATCGACGCGAGTCCGACGATCACGGCGTACTGCACCTCGATCGAGACGGCGGAGCGTGCTCTCGTGCTCCTGCTGAAGAAGGAGACGGGACCCGAGGGGCTGAGCCCGCTGTTGACCGCCGTCGCATCGCTGGTCGACCTGAGCAACCGCGAGCGCGAAGACGCCGCCAAGACCGAGGAGCAGCGTCGGATAGACGAGCTCGAGAGCGAGCGAGCGGATGCCGAAGCCGCGCTGCAGGCGTGGTGGAACAGTCGGAGCTGAAGCGCACGACCACCGCGCACCGGGGCATCTGAACGGCGGCGGCGGCGGGCGCCGCCGGCCCCCCCGCCGCCCTCCAGGCGGGTGCCTTGACGCAGGCTCCGATCAGACCGTAAAATCCGGCGTGCTCTGGTCTCTGAGGGGCCCGGAGGTGGTTGCGAGCGCAGGGCCGCGGGGCCGCAAGGGGTCCCGGGTGATCAGCACGTATCGAGCTTTTGAGGGAGACAGGGATGTTCGCAGGAGACACAGCAGGCCGGCGCGGTCCACGTACCCTCAGAATCCTGGGCGTTGCCTCGGAGGGCTGCCGGACGCTGATCCTCAGCGGCGAGCTTGACTTGTCGTCAACCGACGACCTGGAATCGATGATCAATCAAGTCTGCGCACCCGACACCAGGCTGCTCACGATCGACCTGAGCAGGCTCACGTTCATGGACTGCGCCGGGGTGCACGTCCTCGTCGGGGCCGCCGCACTGTGCGTCAAGAATGGATGCGAGCTCCGTGTCGTCGACGGCGCCGCCGTACGGCGTCTGCTCGAGCTGACCGGGCTGCGCGCCGAACCCTGGCTCCACGGCGATGCCTCGGCGCTGGGCCAGTAGCCCGCCGCATGGACCCGCTGGACTCTAGGCGACGTAGCTTACGGCGAACCAGTCGGACTCGAGCTCAGGAGCGCTTCCGCAGACCTCGTCGATGATGTCGAAGATCGCCCGCCGGGCGACTTCGATACGTGCTTCGCGGATCGTCGAGTCGCCCTCGCCGTCTGGCGATGTGGCGGCGATCTCTACACCCGACATCGCGAAGGAGACTTCATCGCGTTCGGATCCCAACCGCCGCAAGAGCAGCTCCATGGCATCGACGGGGGGCGCGAACCCTGAATGTCGCGTGATCCTGAACCTCACGCGGCGACACATTAGCCGTCCGTCGCGCGGGCGACCGCTCGGCGGCTCGACGCGTTTTCCACCAGCGAGACGCCTGCGCGATACTGCTCGTGCGATGTCGCAGGAGAACGTGCAGATCATTCGCGCGATTCATGACGAGTGGCTACGTGGGGGTTTGGCCCTTGACATGTTCGATCCCGAGATGGCCATGCTGGAGTCCACGACGCTCCCGGGTGCCGCGTCGGCCTATGGAATCGACGCAGTCCGGAAATACATGGAGAGCTTCTTCAAGTACTGGGATGAGAT
>JAXDGQ010000020.1:0-3160 GCA_034664965.1 Solirubrobacteraceae bacterium
GGCAAGTCGGTCAAGTACACGATCGTCGGATCGGCGGAGGCCAAGCCGGAAGAGCACAAGCTCTCCAACGAGTCGCCCGTCGGACGCGCCCTGATCGGCCGCAAGCGCAACGAGACGGTCGCCGTCAAGGTCCCTCGCGGCCCCGCGCGCAAGCTGAAGATCACCAAGATCGACGTCGGCCTGAAGTAAGCGGGCCGAGATGGCCCGCCAGCGGCCTTGGCCATAGAGTTAGCCGGCCTGACCCAGCCTTTAGGCTGTGTGCCCGCCGGCCCGGTAACCGTCGTGGCGGCCGGAACGGTCACAAGTGCTAACCAGAAGTGGAGGCCGGCTCGATCTAGAAGGCCGGATGCCGGTCACGTACGCGCGATGAACAACACCTCGAACGATCAAGCGCAACCCGGCGAGTCGGCCAAACACGGCCTGCCCGAGCTGATAGCGGAGCGCCGCGCCAAGGCGTCGCGGCTGAGAGAGGCCGACCCCGGGTCCTTCCCGTACGCCTTTCAGGGCGTCGAGCCGATCGCCGGCGTCGTCGAGGCCTACGAGCACCTGGCCGACGGCGAGGAGACCGAGGAGGTCCACCGCGTGGCCGGGCGCCTGGCGGCGCGGCGCGGCTCGGGCGGGGCGGCGTTCCTGGACGTCGTCGACCGCAGCGGCAAGCTGCAGCTGCACGCCAGGCGCGACGTGCTCGGCGAGGAGTCCTTCGAGCGCCTGACCTCGCTGGACATCGGCGACCTGATCGGTGTCGACGGCGCGGCCCTGCGCTCCAGGCGGGGCGAGATCTCGCTGCGCGTGGATCGCTTCGCCGTCCTCGCCAAGGCGCTGCGCCCGCCGCCGGACAAACACGCGGGGCTGAGCGACGTGGAGACGCGCTACCGCCGGCGCGAGCTGGACCTGATCGCCAGCGAGCAGGCGCGGCGGCTGTTCGTCGACCGCGCGAAGATCATCTCGGCGGTGCGCGGATACCTGGACGGGCTGGGCTTCGTGGAGGTCGAGACGCCGGTTCTGCAGCCGCTGTACGGCGGCGCCCTGGCGCGCCCGTTCAGGACTCACCACAACGCGCTGGAGCGCACGCTGTACCTGCGCATCGCCACCGAGCTGTACCTCAAGCGCCTGCTCGTCGGCGGCCTGGAGCGCGTCTACGAGCTGGGCAAGGACTTCCGCAACGAGGGCGTCTCGACCAAGCACAACCCGGAGTTCACGATGGTCGAGTTCTACGAGGCCTACGCCGACTACAACGACGTGGCGACGCGGCTGGAAGAGCTCGTGCGCGCCGCGGCGACGGCGGTCGGCTACTCCGGCGAGATCGACTTCGCCCAGGCCTGGCGGCGCGTGAGCTTCGTCGAGGCGATCGACGAGGCGACCGGCATCGACCTGTCGAGCGTGCGCGACGCACAGGCCCTGCGCCAGGCGATCTCCGAGCGCGGGCTGCAGATCGGCAAGCAGGACGCGACGTGGGCGCAGATGGCCGACGACCTGCTGTCGAAGTACGTCGAGCCGGGCCTCGTGCAGCCGACGTTCGTGCTCGACTACCCGGTGGCGCTGTCGCCGTTCGCACGCGAGCACCGCTCGCTGCCCGGCCTGGTCGAGCGCTGGGAGGCGTTCGCGGGCGGCATGGAGATCGCCAACGCCTTCTCCGAGCTCAACGACGCCGACGCGCAGCGCGAGCGCTTCGAGGCTCAGCGCACGGCGGCGGCGGGCGGCGACGAGGAGGCCCAGCCCTACGACGAGCTCTTCCTGCAGGCGCTCGAGCAGGGCATGCCGCCGGCGGGAGGAGTGGGCGTCGGGATCGATCGCCTGGTGATGCTGCTGACCGGCCGTGACTCGATTCGCGAGGTCGTGCTGTTCCCCGCGATGCGCGACTGAGCGGGAAACGCCTGCTACGTCCGCGGCACGCGTTCAAGCCTCAAGCTGGGGCTTCGCGATGACGATTGACCCCTCACGGGGCCGGGTGACCGGTTGGTAGACTGCCGTTGAGGCTTGGACCCCCACCAGACAGGCCTGAGACCAGACCACATAGCTCACTTGAGGCGCCGTCCTCGCAGGAAGGATTCAACCATGTTCGAGCGATTTACAGAACGGGCCCGTCAGGTGGTCGTTCTCGCGCAGGAGGAGGCGCGCACGCTCAAGCACAACTACATCGGCACCGAGCACATCCTGCTCGGGCTGCTGCGCGAGGAGGAGGGTCTGGCCGCCCGCGTGCTGGAGAGCCTTGACATCACCGTCGAGCGTGTGCGCGCGCAGGTCGTGCGCATCGTCGGCTCCGGTGAGGAGGTCACCTCGGGGCAGATCCCGTTCACCCCGCGCGCCAAGAAGGTTCTCGAGCTGGCCCTGCGCGAGGCGCTGAGCCTCGGTCACAACTACATCGGCACCGAGCACATCCTGCTCGGCCTCGTTCGCGAGAACGAGGGTGTGGCGGCGCGCATCCTGCTCGACTTCGACGCCGACTCCGAGAAGATCCGCAACGAGGTCATCCGCATGCTGTCCGGCCCCGGCGGCCGCCGCCAGGGGCAGTCCGGCGGCTCGGGCTCCGGCTCGGGCTCGGCGCCCGGCGAGGGCAAGAAGTCCTCCAAGCTGCTCGACCAGTTCGGGCGCAACCTGACCAAGCTCGCCGCCGAAGGCAAGCTCGACCCGTGCGTCGGGCGTGAGACGGAGATCGAGCGGATCATGCAGATCCTCTCGCGGCGGACCAAGAACAACCCTGTGCTGGTGGGCGAGCCGGGCGTGGGCAAGACCGCTGTGGTCGAGGGCCTGGCCCAGCGGATCACCAGCTCCGACGTGCCGGAGCTGTTGCGCAACAAGCAGATCTACACGCTGGACCTCGCCGCGCTGGTCGCCGGCTCGAAGTACCGCGGCGAGTTCGAGGAGCGCCTGAAGAAGGTGATGAAGGAGATCACCCAGCGCGGCGACATCATCCTGTTCATCGACGAGCTGCACAACCTCGTGGGCGCGGGCGCCGCCGAGGGCGCGATCGACGCCGCCTCGATCCTCAAGCCGGCCCTTGCGCGCGGCGAGCTGCAGACGATCGGCGCCACCACGCTGGAGGAGTACCGCAAGTACCTGGAGCGCGACTCGGCGCTCGAGCGGCGCTTTCAGAAGATCACCGTCGAGGAGCCGACGATCGACCAGACGGTGGAAATCCTCAAGGGACTGCGCGACCGCT
>JAXDGQ010000021.1:0-13313 GCA_034664965.1 Solirubrobacteraceae bacterium
AAAGATACCACATACTAGAATACCACAACATAATCGAGAACACAAAAGACCACTTCAGAACAGTCTGCACCTCGATCGCGGACACACTCGATCCCCAGGTCGTCCATCTGAAGGCCCGGGACACCACCCTGCTGCTCGCCTCCCGCGCGCCGCTCGAGAGGCTCCTCGCGTTCAGGGAGCGGATGGGCTGGAGCATCGACTGGGTCTCGAGCGGCGGCAGCAAATTCAACCGCGACCTCGGCTTCCTTCATACAGAGGAGGAGCTGAAGCCGTTTCTGGCGGGCGAGATCCCGCCCACCGTCCAGCAGAACGCCCGCATGTGCGGGACGGATGCGGCGGGTTACGTCTCGGAGGGGCCGGGCCTGAGCGCGTATGCGCTGTCCGACGGCACCGTGTATCGGACATACGTGACGACAGCCCGCGGCCTCGAGCCCGCAATGGCCTACTACGGCCTGCTGGACCGGACGCCGAAGGGTCGTGACGAGAGCGCCTCGGAACCGTCGTGGATCCGCCGCCACGGCGAGTACGGGCCGGCCGCCGACCCCGCAGCCCGCGCATGACGCCGCGTCAGGCGGCGCGCGAGCACCCCGGAGTGGTCGCGGGGATGCTGGTGGCTGCCGGGTTGGCGTGGTGGTGGGTGGTCAAACGGATGGCCGGAATGGACGCCGGCCCCGGTACCGACCTGGGCACGCTCGGCTGGTTCACCAGCGTGTGGGCGGTGATGATGGCAGCGATGATGCTGCCGTCGCTCGCGCCGACGGCTGCCGTTTACGCCGCGCTGGTGCGTCGTGACCCCAGCCGAGTGCTCTTGTTCGCCGGCGGCTATCTGCTCGTCTGGAGCGCCGCCGGAGTGGTCGCCTATGGCCTGTTCGAGCTCGGCACGAGCCTGTTCGCCAACGCCCTCGCGTGGCACAGCGGCGGCCGCTGGCTCGCGGCGGGTGTGCTGGCGCTCGCCGCGCTGTACCAGCTGACGCCGTACAAGCGAGCTTTCCTGCTCAGGTGCCGACGCGGATTGCGATTCCTGAGCCCGACCGGGCGCGATCGCAGGTCAGCGGCGTTTTCGATGGGCCTTCGCAGTGGCGGGTGGTGCCTCGGATGCTCGTGGGCGCTGATGGCCGCGCTGTTCGCGCTCGGTGTCATGAGTCTCGCCTGGATGGGGTTGATCGCCGTGCTTGTGGCACTCGAGAAGGTCGGGCCCTGGGGACGCGGCGCAAGGTTGGCGACCACGGGCGTCCTGGTCGTGCTCGCGGCTGCGATTCTCGCCGTCCCGCACGAGATCCCGGGTTTCGTCGTTCCGGGCTTGCCCGGCTCGATGCACGCCATGAAAGCGATGGCGGCGGGAGCCGCCTGACGCGGACCACGCCGAGCGGCTTCACCAATCTCCAGCGACTCGGCGGCTCGCCGCCGGACGGTGCCGTTCTCGCCCGCCGATCAGTCCCCGGGGGCTGTCCCGCGAGCGACCACGCCCTCGGCGCGCTGCCCCCAGGTGGCAAAGAACTCCAGTGTGGCGTCGGCATCCAGTGGACGGGCGAACAGGAAGCCCTGACCGCTGTCGCAGTCCTCCTCGCGCAGCAGCGATAGCTCCTGCTGCTCCTCGATCCCCTCCGCGAAGGTCTCGATCGCCAGAGCCTTGCCGAGCTGCACGAGCGTGTGGATGAGCGCCTCGCCCTCCTCGTTGTTTTTCAGCCCCGAGATGAACGAGCGGTCGATCTTGAGTGCGTCGACCGAGAACCTCTGAAGGTGTGCGAGCGACGAGTATCCAGTGCCGAAGTCGTCGATCGCGATGCGAACTCCCAGATCCTTGATCGCCGCGAGTCGCCGCGCCGTAGCGTCGATGTCACTCATGAGCGTCGTCTCGGTGATCTCGATGGTCAGCGCGTTCGGCTGCAGTCCGCTGTCGACGAGCGCGGCTTTGATGTCCGCGATCAGCCTGTCGTCGTCCAATTGGCGAGCCGACACGTTCACGGCCATGCCCATGCGATGCCCCGCCTGGTGCCATTCGGCGGCCTGACGGCACGCCTCCTTCAACACCCACCTGCCGACGTCCACGATCAGCCCCGTCTCCTCCAGCAGGGGTATGAACGCATCCGGTTGCACGAGACCGCGCTCGGGACTCTTCCAGCGGACGAGCGCCTCGACTCCGGTGGGCCGCATGCGGCTCAGATCGAGCGTGGGCTGATAGGCCAACAGGAACTCCTCGCGGGCGAGCGCTCCGCGCAGGTCGGTCTCGAGCTCCATCCGCTGCTGCACCGTGTCTTTCATCGCGCTCTCAAAGACGACAAAGCCGTTGCGCCCATCCCACTTGGCGCGGTACATGGCGATATCCGCATCCCGCAGCAGGTCTGCGGCCGGGATGCCCTCGCCGACCGCCACTCCGATGCTTGCGCTGACCGTGACCGTCGTCTCGTCGTTGGAGCCGAGCTTGAACGGCTGCTTCAGGGCCTCGAGCAGGCGCTCGGCGACCAGCGCGGGTCCAGTCGTCAGCGACACCTCCTCCACGATCACGACGAACTCGTCGCCGCCCAGGCGCCCGAGCGCGTCAGCCCCCCGCACGACGGCGTCCAACCTGGCAGCCACCGCCTGCAGGAGTTCGTCGCCGACGTTGTGGCCGAGCGTGTCATTGATGCCCTTGAAGTTGTCCAGGTCGATGAACAGCGCGGCCACGGGGGTCCGAGAGCGTGTGGCGCGCGCGAGCATCTGCTCGGCTCGATCGAGTATCAACGTGCGGTTGGGAAGGCCGGTGAGAGGATCGTGGGTCGCCAGGAATGCGAGCTCCTCCTCGCGCCGGGCGAGCTCCTCGTCGGTCCGCTCGCGCTCCTTCTCAAAGCATTCACACACCTTCAGGATGCTGAGCTCCAGGCTCAGCTGAAGCATGTTCAGCGCTTGCGCCAGGGCTTCGTCAGAGACGCCCAGCTCGCCGGCGCGCTCGCGCAGCACGTCGGCCATCACGTTGCGCCACCACAGGCTCCGGCGGGTGACCTCGTGCAGGGACGCGGCGCGGTGGGCCGCCAACTCGCCGAAGATCCTCGACGTCGCCCGGCTTGCGTCGAGCGTCACCTCCAGGCCGTCGCCGGCGATCCATCGTGCAACTGCCGCCGTCGAGGCGGTGCAGATCTCCTCGAAGCTCTCCTGCACGGGCCCGTCGACGATCTGGCCCGACTTCGACGTTTGCGCGACGGTCTCGCGAAGCACGTCGTCACAGCGCGACAGCGTGGCGTCGCCCAGCCGGCGCAGATCGGCCGCGAGCGCCTCGCTCGACGGGTCTGGACGCTCCACCTGCTTCTGATCGGGCTGCAGATTGGCCAACGGCGCCGTCATCAGGGCATGCATCGGCCGGTCGCGACGATTACCTGAGCAAGCCGTTCAGCGCTCGACGCGCGTCAATGGCCGACGAAGGCGGCCGCGTGGGTGTACAGCTTGTAGAGCTTGAAGCCGCGGGCGAAAGGTTTGGCGCAGTACCTCTGAAAGAGCTCGTAAGCCCGCCCGTCGCTCAGCACGGCGCCGCGCTTGATGCCCGCCGAGGACCCCACCGGACCGCCGGCGAACTTGCTCAGCTGAGCCACGGTGGCGCGCCGCTGTGCGAGGGTGCCCCTGTTCCAGTTCGCGCAGTTGTCGAGGCGGATCGACTCGCCTACGCCCGCGGGGGCGTTGACGACCGCCGTCGCCTTCGGATTGCTCGCGGCCCCGCAACCCGCCAGCAAGGCAGTGCAGCAGATGAGTGCGGCGACCGGGGGGAGCGTCCGGCGGGGTTGGCCGTTCAGGGTTTGGACGGCGTCGTGAACCACGGGCACGTGGCCGGTTCTTCTTCTTCTTCTTTTTCGATCGCGGCGAAGCAGCTGAGCAGCTCCTGCTCCTGCGCCGGTCCGCCGGTGCCCACGCTCGTACCGTCGCACGCGGATGGCAGCAGCGGCGCCGCCGGAGTGCTGGTGACGCTCGCCGCCGTGCCTTCCTTGCCGGTGTTGTCGTGCCAGCAGTTGCCCGTGTTGCCGGAGTACTGGTCCCACCAGAAGTCCGTGCGGCCGCTCGCCACGTCCCCGGTCCCGTTGGGCAGGACCGTTCCGTCGGGCGCCTGGCCCATCACGTTTCCGTAGAACTGGTTGCGGTATGAGGTCGAGGGCGGCACCGAGTCCGGGTTGCAGCCCGCCAGCTGTTCGGGATTGATGCCCGCGGGGCCGCAAACGAGCTGGTCAGGCACGGCGAAGAGCATGGTGCCGCGCCGCCAGTTGTCGTAGAAGTGGTTGTTGCGGATGATGTTGTCGTTGCCACCGGCGATCCACAGGCCCGTGCCCACGGGCAGGGGCACCGTCGGGACGACGTCCGAGCCCGCCAGGTAGGGGTTGAAGTTGTTGGAGTAGAAGTTGTTGTTCTCGATGAGGTCCGAGTCCTGCGGGAAGCCGGGATGACCGGCCGCCGTGAACACGTCGGTCGTGAACCCGAGCGCGTTGTCGTAGAAGTTGTTGTCGTGCACGTGGGTCGCATTGCCGTCCGTGCCCGAGTAACCGCCGGCGTTGTGATGTGAGTCGCAGAAACGCATCTCCTGGCTGTAGCGGAAGTCCGGGTAGATGCTCGTGTCGCGCTGGTTGCCCGTGTCCGCGCCGGCGCCCGGATACAGACCCGAGTCGCCGTTGCCCGCGGCCTCGCAGTTCTGCATCAGGCCGTGGTCCTCGACGAACGTGAGCACGCCGTACTCACCCCCGTAGAAAGTCTTGAAGCGGTCGAGCAGGTAGCCATCGGTCTCGAGCACGTAGACGTCGTGCTCGGTCGCGTGGCGGACCTTGACGTTGCGCAGCACGAATCCGTCGGCGCGGTCGGCACGAATCCCGACGTCCTTGACCGCATCGATCGGGGCACCGTCGCCCGAGGCCACATTGCCCGCGTCGATCGTCACGTCGTCAGGGGAGACGCCCGAGCCCTCCATCTGCAGGTTGCAGCGGATGCACGGCCCCAGATCGGGGATTCCGTGCCGGTCGGAGAGCGGCGGCTGCGGCGGCTGACTGGACCCCGGCTGGCGGCCCAGCACCGCGATCAGATTCTGGTCGTTGGGGCAGTGGAACTGGTATGCGTAGGAGACGGCGCCCGTATCGCCGCGGTCGTTGGTGATCTTGTACTGCGCGCACGCCGGGTCGTTCGTCGGCGCTTGCCTGGATTTGGGCTCTGTGTAGAGCCCCGGCATGATCACCACGCGGTCGTTGTTGCCCGACTGGTTCACCGCGTCCTGGATCGAAGCGATTTTTTGGGATTTGCAGCGTTTGAAGAGCGCCCGGTTCACCGCGCGCAACGCTTCTGCTTCTACTTTGGTGATCTTCACGCGCGGTTGCGTCGGGCGCAGTACATATCCGGTGCGTTTCGCCGCGAGGATGGATGCCCTCAGGCGAATCATCGAATCCGGTTGGCAGACGACACGCGTGACGCCCGGACCTCCGGTTGAGAGCGCCGAATCGAGCGACCGGGGCGTGGGCACCTGGCCGCCGGCACACGGCGTCAGCGAGCAATCCGGCGCCGGGTCGGGCCAGTAGGAGGCTCGCTCGATATGAGCGACAGCCACGCCCGGCACGCTCACGGCAGCGACTAGCGCTACGGCAAACGCCAGCCACCCCGCCCCTCTCATCCCGCTCCCGCAACGCATCGAAAGGCTAATACCCGTTAGTTGACAATCAAAACCCGAGTGTTTCGCGCCCTGCGTACCGGCGGCGCGAAACGGTACGCGCTAGCGTCCCCTCATGGCTTCGTCCTGGCCCGCTCTCGCCTACGACGACTGGAGCGCGACGTGCGACACGCTGCACGCCCACACGCAGCTTCTCGGCAAGCTCGCGGTGCGACTGGCTCCGCCCGAGCCCCAGCTGCAGCACTCGGCGCTGCGCCTGACCGCTCGCGGATGGGAGACCAGGCCGTTGCCGGCGCCGGATGGCTCGGGCGCGCTCGTCGTCGCGCTCGACCTGCGCAGGCACGCGGCGCTCGTCGAGCACAGCGATGGAGGGGTTCACGAGCTCGCGCTCTACCCGGACAGACCCGTGGCAGACGTCACGCGCGAGGTGCTCGACGCGGTCCGCGAGCTCGCCGGGCCTGTCGAGCTCGACTTCGCGCCTCAGGAGGTGCCATGGGGCGTGCCGCTGGATCAGGATCGCGAGCATGCGACCTACGACGCTGACGCGGTGCGCAGGTACTTCGCGGCGGCGACCCGTGCGGCGCTCGTGCTCGCGGAGTTTCGCGCCCCATATCGAGGGCGCTCGACGCCGGTAAACGCCTGGTGGGGGTCATTCGATCTCAGCGTCAGCCTGTTCTCGGGGGCGCCCGCCGTCCCCCCTTCCGATGACTTCATCATGCGCAACGCGATGGACGCCGAAGAGGTCGCCGTCGGCTGGTGGCCGGGCGACCCGCGCTACCGCAGCGCGGCGTTCTACGCCTATGCGCACCCGGCGCCGGACGGGTTCTCGACGGCGACGCTGTCCCCCGCCGAGGCGCATTGGGCCGAGGATCTGGGCGAGTACGTGCTCGACTGGGGGGACCTCCTAGCCAGCGAGAAGCCCCATGCCACGGCGCTCGCGTTCGCGCGCTCGGCATTCGCGCACGCCTGCACGGTGTGCGGATGGGATCGCAAGCTCGCGGCGAGCGCCGAGGGCGATCCGCCGCCCGTCGTCTAGCGCATCAGCCGCCGACCGGGCCAGCTCATCTGCCGGTCGCCTGGCGCAGGGCGGCCGCGAGGCCTTCCAGCTCGCTTACCTGCCATTGCTGGAAGCTGTCGGAGGCCGGCGACAGCGTCTCGGTGACCGTGGCGACCGGGATGTGCCGGGCCTTGACCAGCGAGGTGATGCGCTGCACATCCGGGGTCACGTTCTGGCTGTTGTAGACCCAGACCTTGATTTCGCGATTCTGCGCCTGCCGATCGACGGTCTGCTTGTCGTGCGCGGTCACGTCGGTGCCCTCGGCAATCGCCTCGGCGAAGCTCGAGGGAGTCAGCAGCTTCAGGCCGAGGTCTTCGCCGAGCGGCTGAAAGATGCTCTCGCTGTAGCCGACCGGAACGCCTTCGTACTTGGCGCGGATCTCCTGGCGCAACTGGTTGTAGCGCGCGAAGCCCTGCGTCTCGAGCGTTCGCTTCTGTTGCGCAAAGTACGCGCTGTCTGCGGGGTCCAGCCTGTCGTAGTCGGCGACGATCGCATCGATCACCTTGTAGACGCTGGTCGGTGAGTACCACTGATGCGCGTTATCGCCCTCCTTCAATCCCAGAAGGTCGCCGACGTCGAGCACGATTCGCCCGCTCGCCGGACTCGCCCCGAGAACCTGCGTCATCCAGTTGTCGTAACCGATGCCGTTGGCGATCGCCAAGGTGGCGCCGGCGATCGTGCGCGCGTCCTGCGCCGTCGGTTCGTAGCTGTGCGGATCGGTATCCGGGTTGACGATGATGCTCTGCACCGTGGCCCTGTCGCCCGCCAGCTGAGCCGCGATGCTGCCCCAGAAGTTCTCCGCCGCGACGACGTCGAAGGTCGCGTGGTTGCTTCCCTTGGATCCGGCCGCAGACGCGCCCGGCGAGGAGCTTCTTCCGCAGCCCGCGACAACGACCGCGAGCGCGACGAGCGCGACCATCGATGTGGCGATGCGGGCAGCTGATGAGCTCATCGGGGCTCCAAATCGACAGATTGGCGCGAACAGCGCCAACGCGCCGCAACCATAACATAGGATTGAGTCTCATTATCATTGTGGGCGCGCGCGTGTGCAGGCGGCGGCCGCTAGCTGAGCGTGATCGCCCGCATCGTGTGTTCGTCGGGCAGCTTGCCCAGGATTCCACGCAGGAGCTCGACCTCCGCAGCCTGCTCGCGCCCGAGGTCTCTGAAGAGCAGGGCCAGCGCGGTGTGCGTGATCTTCATCTGTTGCGAGGCGAGCGCCACCGAGAGGATGCCGCGCTCGTCCGCCAGGCCTTCGAGCTGCGCGAGAACCTCTCTGGCGAGCTCCCTGATGCGCGGCTCGTGGGCCTCGTCGGAGATCAGCAGATGCAGAGCCTTCGCGGTCGCACCGACCTCATCCGCGTCCAAGCGCAGATGGTAAGGCGGCTCGAGATCGGGCTCTGTCAAGGCGCACCGTTCCGGTGTCGGCGTGGCGGGGGTCGCAGCTTACCGAGGTTCCTGGCGTTGCAGCTTGCGATCTCGGTGAGCGCACGCGAGCCTCGCCAGGCCGACCGCCGCGAAAGCGCGAGAGCCGCCAGACGGCGCAGGCGAGATGCTCCTGCGGCTCGGCCCCAAAGGCGCTCCGGCAGAATGGCTGCTGTGAGCGACTACGCCAGGCCACTGCGCGAGCGGGACGCCGACCCCAACCCGCTGGGCCAGTTCGCAAAGTGGTTCGCCGACGCCGAGGCGGCCGGCGTGCGCATGGCCGAGGCGGCGGCGCTCGCCACCGCCTCGCTCGCCGCCGCGCCGTCGTTGCGCATGGTCCTGGTCAAGGGCTTTGACGAGGCGGGCTTCGTCTTCTTCTCCAACTACGCCAGCCGCAAGGGCCGCGAGCTCGCCGCCAACCCGCGGGCCGCACTGCTCTTTCACTGGGATGCGCTCGGCAGGCAGGTGAGGATCAGCGGGCCGGTCGAGCACACCAGCGACAGCGAGACGGCGGCCTACGTGCGCAGCCGGCCGCGCAAGAGCCAGCTCAGCGCGCTGGCCTCGCCGCAGAGCCAGACGCTCGCCAGCCGCGAGGCGCTCGAGCGGCGCGTCGCCGAGCTCGAGCAGCAATACACCGA
This sequence comes from Solirubrobacteraceae bacterium, assembly GCA_034664965.1. Taxonomy (GTDB): domain Bacteria; phylum Actinomycetota; class Thermoleophilia; order Solirubrobacterales; family Solirubrobacteraceae; genus Palsa-744. Next base: position 8,723 of record JAXDGQ010000021.1, read on the forward strand.
GGGCGAGCTGCCGCTGCCGACCAGCTGGGGCGGGTTTCGCATGATCCCCGAGAGCTACGAGTTCTGGCAGCAGCGCCACGACCGCCTGCACGACCGCCTGCTCTACCGTCGCGACGACGACGGCGGCTGGCTGATCCAGCGCCTGGCGCCTTAGCGGCGACCGCGGCGAGCGGCCGCGGACGTGTGGCGAGAATTCCGCCGACACGTTCAAGCCGGCGCGTTGGCGGGTATCAGCCACTTGTCCCCCGGCCGCCCACGCGGCCCGAGACGCCTGCAAGTCGACCCGGGCCCGGAGTCGATCGGGCCGAAGGATCATCGCCTGAGACATGAACCACAAGCTGCTCAGCACATATCTGAACGACCACCTCGCCGGTGCCCTGGCGGGGTCCGGCCTGGCCGCTCGCACGGCCGGCGCCAACCGCGCCCACGCGGCCTACCAGCCCGCGCTGGATGAGCTGGCCAAGGAGATCCGCGAGGATCTCCAGACCCTGCGCTCGCTCATGTCGCGCCTGGGGGTCGGCGCCGACCGGGCGAAGATGTTCGGCGGCTGGGCGGCGGAGAAGGTCGGGAGGCTCAAGCCCAACGGCCGCCTGCTGACCTACTCGCCCCTAAGCCGCGTGGAGGAGCTCGAGATGCTCAGGATCGGCGTCACCGGCAAGCGCATGCTGTGGCGCACCCTGCAGCTTCTGTCCGAGCAGGATACGCGGCTGCAAGAGTTCGATTTCGCGGCGCTGCTCGAACGCGCCGAGGCACAGCTGGCGACGATCGACGCGTGCCACGCGCTCGCCGTGTCCGACGCCTTTCTCGCGCCCGCATAGCCGCGGCCGCGGTCGCGGCGCAGGTCGACACGCAACCGATCACGGCAGCCGCCGCGCCGACCCGGGGGCTGGTTGGCCGGCCCAGCTGCGGGTAGACACCAGCCAGGGCCAAATCGATCAGAGGAGAGAAAATGGGCGATCGAGCGCAACGCGTGGAGGGCAAGCTCAAAGAGGCCAAGGGGCGCGTCAAGCGCGACGCCGGCGCGGCGTCGGGCCGTCCTGAGACCGAGGCCGGCGGAATGGCCGACGAAGCGAAGGGCAAAGCCAAGAATGCGGTCGGAAAAGCGAGAAGCGCGGTCAAGCGCACCACGCGCTGAAGGCCTGCTGGCGCCCGGCGAGCTTCGCGGTCGAGGCGCCCGTCCGCGTTTCACCCGTGTCCTGATCTGACGCGCCGGCGGCGATCGCTCTGCAGCTCGTGCGGCGCCTGCTCGCGCGCGGGCCGGCACAGATCGAGGGGTAGTGTGCCCGCGCATGACGCAGTCCAGCGGCGAGGATCGCCAGCGGTCGGTCGGCCTGGTGCTCACCGGGGGAACGATCGGCGCCGAGCAGCACGGCTCGGTGCTCTCGGTCAGAGCGCGGCCGACCGAGGCCGAGGCCGGCCTGCTGGCGGGGGCGTGGCCCGCGCCGGGTGAGCCGCGCGTCGCGGTCGCTGCGCCGCTGCGCAAGCTGTCGGAGAGCCTTGTCCCCGGCGATTGGCCGGCGGTAGCCGCCGCCGTCCGCGAGCTGGTCGAGGTCGACGACGTCGACGGCGTGCTCGTGTTGCACGGCACCGACACGATGGCCTACACGGCGGCCGCGCTGAGCTTCCTGCTCTGCGATCTCGACCGGCCGATCGTGCTGACCGGCTCGAGGCTGGCGTCTTCTCTGCCGAACTCCGATGCCTCGGGCAACGTGCGCGCCGCGCTCGTCGCGCTGCTCGCGCTCGGATCCGGCACCTATGTCTCCTTCGGCGACGGCGAGGACGCGCCGGCGCGGATCCATCTGGGAACGCGCGTGCGCAAGGCGCCTTCGCGCGGCCAGACGTTCACGTCGGTCAACCGCGACCCCGTCGCCACCGTGCAGGGCGACCGGTTGACACCGCTCGCGCCCTACGCCCACCGCCTCGGCGAGCGCTCGGTGCAGGACGTCGACGAGCACGTGCTCGCGCTGCGCCTCTATCCCGGGCTGGACTTCGAGGCGATGCACGACGCGGTGCAACGCGCCGGCGTGCGCGGCGTGCTCGTCGAGCTCTACCCCGCGGCGACCGGTCCCGACACCGGCGATCGCTTCTCGCTGCCCGCGTTCATCCGCCGCTGCGCCGAGCAAGGCGTGATCGTCGCCACTTCAGCGCCCGGTGCCGGACGCAGCGGCGCTGGCGCGTATGAGACCACGCTGGCGATCGCCGACGCCGGCGGGGTGAGCCTCCGAGACATGTCCACCGAGGCCGCCACCGTGAAGATGATGTGGGCGCTCGCGCAATCGCAGCGCACGGACGCCGTCGTCCAGCTGATGCTCACCCCGATCGCCGGCGAGCTGGCGCCGGTCCCGTCGGGCCGCTAGCTTCCCCGCAATGGCGCAGGAGCTGAAACTCGGACCCGGCACTACCCTGCGCGTGGTCGCTCACAGCGACGAGCTGCTGCAGCTGCAGGCGACCTATGCCGGCGGCGGCACGGCGCCTCCCGCCCACCTTCACCCTGCGCAGGACGAGCGCTTCGAGGTGCTCGCCGGCGTGATGAGCACGCGCGTGAGCCAGCGCGACGGACGGCTCGCCGGCGGCGAGGTGCTGGAGATACCCCGCGGCACCGCGCACCAGATGTGGAACGCGGGCGACGAGCCGGCCGTCGTCGACTGGCGGACGACGCCGGCCGGGCGCACGCTCGAGTGGTTCCGCGCGCTCGGCGCCATGCTCGCCGGTGAGAGCTCGGCCGATCCGGCCGCGCTGCTGGCCGAGTACGGCGACGTGTTTCGCCTCGTCGAGGAGTAGCGATCACCCCCAGCGCCCTCGGCCGCGCGATCTGCCAGGAGAAGACAGCCCAGCTGTTCAGAGCCGGTGGATCGTCAGCGAGGGCGCGGGTTCCTCGCCGGCCTCGTCTGCCGGTTGCGGCGGCGCGCGAAACGACGACGGCCGCCAGTGCTCGGCGTGCATCTTGCGCAGCGCCCGCGAGCGACTGCAGATGATCGTCGCAAGGACGTTCAGCAGCACGATGGCAGTGGCCACCGCGGCGAGGACGCCCGCGAGCAGCAGGGCCAGCACCGTCAGTGCGATCAACGCGACTGCCAACAGCGGCGCCAGCATCCAACCAGGTTCTACGCCAGCCCTGCGTTCCCTCTGCGCGCGGGCGTTTATGCGGCCCGAGCGCGCCCGTCATGTGCCAGCTGTCTGCCCTGCGCGAGGCCGGCCTGGATGACCGCATCGCGCCGCGCGTGATCCATCAGGTTCAGGCCCATCGCGGTGGCGCTCGCGGCGTCGGGGTTGACCGTCGCCACGTTCGCGCCGCGTCCTTTCAGCACGAGTGCCTCGCTTGCCGCGGCGCCTCGCGACACCGGGCCCAGCGCGCCCGCGAGCGCGCCCACCGCGGGACGCAGCGAGCCGGTCGGGTTCAGGCACAGCACGCGACCGCCCTTGCCGACCTCCGCGGCGTCCATGTTCGTCGGACTCCAGGCACCGCCGTCGACGTAAGTGCGCCCATCGAAGCTCACCGGAGCGAACACGCCCGGTATCGCGCACGACGCCTGCACCGCGATCGACACCGCCGGTTGCGGTGCGCCGCGGGCACCGAACACGACGCGGCGCCCGCTCTGAAGCTCCAGCGCGACGATCCTCAGCCGGCCGTCCCAGCGCACGCCGCTCTGCTCGACCAGGCGCCCCAGCTGCGCGAGCGAGCGCCGGCCAGCCGGCACCCGTCGCAGCGCCGCGCGCCTGACGAGCGCTCCGCCGCGGGCCGTCGAGGCGAAGGCCAGCGAGGCCAGCGGCGCCGCCGCCGTACCGGCGAGCTCGGCCGCTGCGCCGAATGCCTGGCGCAGCGCCGACGTCCGCTGCAAGGAGTCCTCCAGCTGCGCGTCGTCGGCCGGCGAGAGGTTTCCCAGGCGCGTGCGCGGCGCCAGGCCCGCGGCCAGCGACGCGGCGACGATCGACCCCGCCGACGTGCCGACCAAGCAACCGCTGGCGCGCGCGTCGAAGCCGTCGGCCTCGTCCAGGCCGGCGAGCAGCGAGCTCATCCACGCCTCGCCGAGCGTTCCACCGCCGCCGAGCACGAGTGCGTCAGGAGTCTGCATCGCCGTCCAGCGTAGCTCTCCGGCGCCGTCGTCGCGCCCTCTCGGCCGGCTGCTTGGCGGCCGGCAATCGGGGGTAAGGCTGTTGGGGATGACCAAGCTGATCTTCCTTCCGCTGCGTCTCGGCGCAGGCGTGATCGCGGGGATCGTCGGCAAGAGCCTGTTCCGTGCGCTGTGGGGCCTGCTCGACGATCACGAAGCGCCCAAGCCCGAGCACCGGCGCGTCCGCCTGCCGATGCTCGCGCTGGCGCTCGTCATCGAAGGCGCTCTGTTCCGCGGGCTGAGAGGGCTCGCCGACCACGGATCGCGTCGCGCGTTCGCACGTCTGACCGGCTCGTGGCCGGGGGAGCAAGCACCGGAGGCCGAGTGACGTCCACTCGCCGCGAAGTTCCTGGGAATCTCTCGCGTGGCCGAGCCGCGCGCAACACGTCCAGCGGCGAAGCCGCACATAAAACGAAGGAGACGCGATGGCAGAGCTGAAGGCCGCCGACGGAAAGCTGGCGCAGTACCTCAACGAGGCC